>JAPLIX010000429.1 GCA_026388865.1 Pseudomonadota bacterium
GCCCACTTTCTCTATGGCATCGATATACCCGTTCTTCTTTGACCACAGAAAATAGCCGGGTGACTTGCCATCCCGGGAAGGCACCCATTTGAGATCTTCGATATCCGCATAGGGCTCTCCTTCTTTATCTTCAGTTTTACCAAAGCAGTCCATCAGGACTTTCGGCTCATACTCCTCGGTGTCCGCGAGATGCTCCGGGTCCATGAGCACGGTGCCGTTGTCCTGCATGATAAGGAGCTTGAGCGCGGGCGGAAATGCGGTCTTAAAGATCAGGGTGATGTAGCGGTTAAAGAACTCAAAATCATAATCCTCAGGCTGCCCGAGGGCCGTCAGCAGCACTCCCGGCTTGCCCACTATTTTTGTATCCTGGTAGACATAGTCGTGGCGGTAGTTCTGATCATCCTGCTTGTTTGAGAAAGCTGCTGAGACGCCGATAACCAGCACGACTGCCGTTATAATTAGAATCCAGAATTTAGCGCGACTCATCGTGTATCACCTCCCCTGTTCCTGGCTTAATATCTGTTTCATGTCTTCAGCAATATCGGGCAGGTCAAGGGCTAGCAGCCGCTGCGGAGTGGGAATGCCGGTGGCCCGGTCCCAGCCTCTTATTTCGTAATATTCATCTTTCATCTTTTCCAGCGTCTCTTCTGTTATAACCATACCCTTGGAAGGACCATCCGGTATCGGTTCGGTGAGAAACCTCTTGGGCAGGGTATCGTCCTTGCGGCGCAGTCCTTCGCGGACGGCAAAGGCGCGGATCACATTCCAGATGCGCTCGGCAGTGAGTTCCGCCTCCCCGGTGGTGACATCCATCCCTGTAACCCGGTTTAAAATATCGACCACCACCGGCTTAATCTCTACGGGGCCCCAGATCGCTTCAGCAAGATGACAGATAATCATGGAATCCGTAAATATCATCAGGTGATTGACTTTTACCGTATAGGCGGGTTTGCCTTCAATGGTGTCGCGCTGCACAATGCCGCAGCGCTCGCCGGTGGGGCGGCTGTCATGGTGTGACCCGCCGCGGGGGCCGGTGGCATAGCCAAGGGCAAAGCCCGGCAGGCCGCGGGCGGAATGGCCGGCAAAGGTCATTCCCTTGTTCTGCATGGCAAATGCCTCGGAGCCTTTACCGATCTTTTCAGCTGCCCGTTTCACGCCCTCTGCCAGGAGATTGCCGAACCCCTCGCGCCGGGCGATTTTCCCTATCAGCGGCAGCATAAGCTCTGTTTTTCCGAACCGCAGCTCTAGGCCGTCAGTATCCCGGGCAGAGAGATTTCCTTTTTCAAAATTTTCCATGGCAAAGGCAATGGAGACGCCGGTTTCTATGGCATCCATACCCAGGTCATCACATTCACGCTCTGCTGCGGCAACCGCTTCAATGGAGGAAATGCCGCACATGGAACCCAGGGCAAAGATGTTTTCGTATTCAGGGCCTTCAACCGTGTATCCCTCAAACGGGGCATTGGTAACAACGCTGTATTTGCTGCACTTGATCGGACAGGCAAAACAGGCTTTATCACGCACCACAATTTTTTGCCGCATGGTTTCAGCGCTCAAACCTTCAGCCCCCTCGAACGTCTCCTGCTGCCAGTTGCGCGCGCCAAATACGCCGAGGCTGTTGTTGGCATTGACCAGTACCGGTGTCCCGAACCAGGGAAGAACTTGTCCTGTGGAGGGGTTACCCTGCATAATCTGCATTATTTCATGAGAGAGTTTCAGGGTGCCTTCCATATCGTGAACTGCAAGCTTTCCTTTTCCCCTTACGGCCAGCGCTTTAAACTTTTTAGATCCGAGCACTGCGCCGATGCCGCCCCGGCCCAGACTCCGGCATCCTGCGGTAATGTTGGCAAACCTGACCAGGCGCTCTCCTGCAGGGCCGATCACGGCGAGCTGCGCTGCCTCGTCCCCGATATCACCTTTCAACCACTGCTGGGTTGCATCAGTGCGCTCTCCCCAGACGCGCGAGGCATCGCGCAGCTCTGCCCGCTCATTATCGACATAGAGATACACCGGGCTTTTGCTGGCACCTTCAATAATTACGCCGTCGTAGCCGGCATATTTCAGCTCCGGGGCAAAATACCCTCCTGCTGAAGAATGGAAAAACCCGTTGGTGAGAGGCGACTTGGTATACACACCGATGCGGCTTCCCGTGGGAGCAATGGTCCCGGCCAGGGGGCCGGCAAGGAAAAGTACCTTATTGTCCGGAGACAGGGGGTCAATGCCCGGGGCGAGCTCATCATAGAGCATCCGCGCGGCAAGGCCGGCACCACCGATATATTTTCTCAGCTGTCCGTTGGGAAGCTCCTCCGCTTTTACCGTGCCTTCGGTGAGGTTTACCCTGAGGATTTTTCTGGTATATCCCTTATACAGCATTGCTCTGCTCATGCGGCTACTCCTTTGGCTTGCTCTTGCGGCAGGGCCTTGTTGTTTTCACAGCTGGGACACCCCTGGGGATACGCGCCACACAGGGTATCACATACTGCCGGTGCCTTTGAGAATGGATTGATCTTTCTGAAAAACTTCTTTATCACACCGGGGCGGTTGACTTTTATATTTTTGCGTACCCCTTCCTTGTCCCAGATAATCACCCGGGCCGGACATACCTTGATGCACTTGGGATCGCCGTTGCAGGCATCGCAGGTGTCCTTGATCTTCGGCACCGGGATCTCGGGAATGCCCTCCATCTCGATCTGAATATTTGACCGGGCGGGATCAAATACGCCAAGCCTTCCCCCTGAGCAGGCAAGCTCGCAGAGCCTGCAGCCAACGCAGCGCTCAGGCACGACATTGATCCGCTTAATCTTGTTGCGGAACACGCCGTGGGGGCAGGTGTCCCGGCATTCATAGCAGAGGGTGCAGGTGGCCGGCGCTTCACCAATGTTGCGTATGGAAAGCCCCTCTTCCCCTTCGGGCTTTGACTGAAACTGGTATCCCATGGTGCAGTGCTGTTCCGGCGGGCATTCCGGGCAAATCTGGCAGCGCTCTGTTTTAAACGGCACCCGGTACAGGGACGGATGCCCGAGCGTTACCCGGTAGCCTATATACCAGCAGAAATAGCGGCAGTACACGCGGTAGGCAAACAGGATTGATCCGAGGAACATGCCGTTGGTGAGGGTTTTTGTCCACACCATCGGTTTCCAGAGATTTTTCCAGTCAGGCGAGCGAATCATCTCCGCGGATGATGCAAGCTGGAATACCCGTGCCATAGAAAAGGTTAGCTGGTAGTCCGATAATGCCTTTGATATAGCCACGGCGAATGATGTTGGTACGGATCGCTGCTTCTGCGTTACCACGAAAGAGTAATCTTAATGCCCGTATAATTTTTAAAATGCTTCAGTATGCCATCCTGCAGTGCGCCCACCGGGCAGAACCAGCCGCAGAACCAGCGGCCGATGAAAAACGGCAGCAGCAGGGAGCCAAGGAGCATGGCAAGGGCCCAGAACAGCAGCTCAGGGTTTTCGATGGGCCGGGCGGTCATGCCGGAAGCGAAAATTACAAAGTACCAGACCAGCACAAACGTCTGGGTAAACATGCGCCATTTTTTGGTGGGAACGGTCATTTTTGCTTTTGCTGCGGGGTCCGGCGGGGTCTTGAGAAGCCGGATGGCAATATACAGCGTGTAGGCCAGAAGAGGCGTCAGCATAACCCAGTCAGCTTTGGGGAACAGCATCACGCCCTTGCCGCCCACGATCCAGTCTATAATGTCATTGGTCTGGAGCTTCCAGGCCTCCTGGTTGAGGGGAAACCGGAAGGGCTTGTAGTTACCCATGCCGTACAAGAATACAAAAAACCAGAAGTAGGCAGCGCCCCTGGTTCTGCCAAAATAGAAATCAGTAAAAAAGAGCGTCAGCGCGCACAGCCCGAGCATCAGGCAAACCCAGTTGGTCACATAACCGGTCAGGATACCGCCGATGTACAAAACCAGTCCCAGGAGGGCCATGTTTCTCACCTGCCTGACAAATTCCTCCCGGGTAAAAGCAGTCAAGGCCATATTACATTCCTCCTCCAAAAAGGTACTGGAACCGGGTTACTATGTAGTGGTATTCAGACGGTGAAATTCCAAACCCCATCCGCAGATATATAATAAATACGGTAACGTTAATCATCTGCAGCTTGAAATAGGCCTCGCGGGGAACGAGGTTTCGTTTAAAGAATCTCTGGGCGCAGAGCAGGTACAGCCCAAACCATACATAAATAAATATAATAGAGGCACCTTTCCATACGCGGCAAGCAGCCCGGCGTTTTGCTCGGTGATGAGGGTCCCTTTGGTAAAAGACCCGTAATCCTGCACCAGGAATTTTCCCACCAGCTCGTCCGGAGCTTTCTCCTCAATGCGCAGCGCCATGCCAATGCTTTCGTTAAACATATCGGACATGAACCCGGTCAGAAGTGCTACCAGAATAAAGGCCAGGGAGCCCAAACGCGCCGCCTTGGAGTAGGCCCAGTCCTTGAGCACCCATTTATAAAAAACTCCGATGAGCAGCGCGCACAGTACTCCGATCACTGCCCCTGCCAGCACGCCGCAAAACCTCCCGGCATAATACCCTGCCGGCAGATCGCGGAAATAGCCGCAGATAGTAATGAAGAGCGGAGGATACATGAACTTGTCAAGAAAACGGAACTTCGCGTCGGCGGTGCCAAACGTTTTGCCGAAGAAGTAGCCGGGGATTATCAGCTCCAGCCAGATGGCGCTCCGTATCCAGCCGCCCAGTCCTTTAACCTGCTTCATGGCCGGCCCCCCGTGCTGCGTTACTGTTGATGAAGCCATGCATTGACCTCCTTACTTCGTTGATGTGATGGTTGCTTTTTCAAACAGCAGTGCGACCCCGTTTAACGTTTCATTGAGAACTTTTATTTCCACGGGGTTAAGACGTTCAAGAAGGAGCTTTACGTTTTCAACCTCATTGCTGCGGAAGGCATTGAGCCGCTTTTTACCCTTCGCGGTAAGCCTGACGTCCGAGACCCGCTTGTCCTTCTCATTTTTTGATCTTTCCAAATACCC
>JAPLIX010000513.1 GCA_026388865.1 Pseudomonadota bacterium
ATTATGGCAAATGTGGGCGTTAATGACTCTGGGGATACGCCCGGCTCCTCCCGGTACGCAGCAACTTTTTTCCCATCCATGGTTCCGGCGCGGTATTGTCCCAGCACCAGGTTTTCCCAGGGATTGTCTCCGGGGAACGGTCTGAGCGAGCGAAACACCTTTGCCGTTTCATCCCGCACCATCTCTGCTTCAAAGCGTGAGGGCGGCTCCATCGCGGTCATGGCCACAAGCTGCAGCATGTGGCTCTGAAACATGTCGCGCAACACGCCTGTTTTCTCATAAAAACCGGCACGGTGCTCAACGCCGATGGTTTCTGCCGCCATGATGCTGACATAATCAATATAATTTCTCATCCAGAGCGGCTCAAAAATGGCGTTGGCAAAACGCAGCACCATGACATTCTGTACCGTCTCCTTCGCCAGGTAATGGTCAATCCGGTAGATCTGTTTCTCGGTGAAACCCTGGAGCAGCGCCTGGTTGAGGGAGCGTGCAGTATTCAAGTCAGTGCCAAAAGGCTTCTCAACTACGATACGTGGCCAGTTGTTGTCAGTGCCGCCCCCCACTGAAAGCCGGGACTGAGTAAGCAGGCGAGCTGCGGTCTCATATAAAAAAGGGGGTATGGCGCAATAAAAGATTCTGTTACCACCCACGCGGTGCTCATGCTCAAGCTTTGGCAGCATATCTGCGAGGTCCCGGTATGACGGGAGTGAATCATACTGGAGTGTCTGGTAGGCAAGATGCCGGGCAAACTCGTGCCAATCATCAGTCGCTACTGAAATGACAGCCATGAGAGCCTCCCGCATATGTTCTCTGAACGCGTCGCTATTCAGCGCAGTGCGGCCGCAGCCTACAATGAGAAAGTCGCGAGGAAGACTCTTGTTGATATAGAGCCTATACAGGGCGGGTGCAAGTTTGCGGGCGGTCAAATCACCGGTAGCACCAATGATTATAATGGTGCAGGGTTCTATAGACTTCTCTCCAGGACATAAAGCAGCTGAAACATTCTGTGAAAACGGCTCTGCCTCTGCCGATGTTATGATGCCTTCAAGTGGAGATGTAAAATCATCAGCCATTTTTATTTATGGCCAGGTGTTCAAGTTATTGTTTTTCAGTGCTTGACCCCTTGAACCCTCGAACCCTCTCTTTTACGGTTTATCTACCAGTTCTATTACCGGAACGCCTTCTTTTTGATCAATGGTGCCATCTATTTTCCAGACCACATCACGGGGTATGCACAGCTTATCCCGGTCATTACAGTATCCGTAAACAGCCTGCACCTCTATCTGCCAGCTGCCGGACATACCTGCGGAGAACGGAACAGATATCTGCAGATGATCTATTTTGCCGCTGCAAATGTTTTCAGCAATGGTGAGCACTGCACTGCTGCCGGTCTTAATAAGGTACCGGGCCTGGTACCCTGCAAGCAGGTGATTCTGGGGAGGGAGTAACAGGGTAATGCGCAGTTCACCCGGCACTCCCGGTTTGAGCACAGTGCGCAATCCTTCATGATGAACGGCATTGGGCCCGACAATGTCTTCAGCTTCCCCGGGCTTTCGGGCCGGGACTGCCTCATTGAGAGCAAGCGGTGCTGATTTTTTCGTTTGCAAATCAAACACCTGTATCCGGTTATTGTTGGTATCTGCAATATACAGTTTGTTATTATACCCGGCAATGCCGCCCGGTTCATATAATGTCCGGTGAGCAGACTGGCCATCCTGAAGAATAGTCTCCACTGTGCCGGAACGGTCGATGCGCCTGATTGCATGGTTATAGGTATCGGCAATAAAAATATAATGGTCATAGGCAAGCACGCCCAGAGGGTGCTGCAAAAGTGCTGCCGTGCCCTTGCCATCCTTCAGGCCGAAACCAAACAGATCCTGTGAGCCGGCAACGGTCTCAACGTTGCCGTCCTGCTGCAGGTCAAGACGCCGTATGGAGGACACTTCCGAATCAGCCACATACAGGTACCGGCCGTCAAAGGACAGCCCTGATGGCTGGGAAAAGGCGGCCTGCAGGCGGGGGCCGTCAATACAGGCTTCACGGCCGCTGCCCGCATAGGTGGAAACTGCCCGCGTCTGCAGATCCATTGTCCATATCTGGTGCATGCCGGCCATGGCAATATAGAGGGTATTCTCCACTGCTGCAAGATCCCATGGCGAACTGAGAGGAATCCCAATGCCGGTTTTAAAGTATTCGCGTGCCTGCGCGCCGGTCCCCGCGGTGGTCTGCACGGTCTTATTATCAAGCCGCGCGGCCCGCAGCAGGTGATTTTCAGTATCAGCAATATAGAGCACGCCATCTTTCAGCGCCATGCCCTGGGGCCGGTTGAACTGAGCTTCAGCAAAGCTGCCGTCCCGTGCTCCCGCCTTCCCTGAGCCTATGGAAAAAAGAGCCTCTCCATCAAGACCCGTAACAACGATACGATTATGGTTGGAATCAGAAATAAAAAGCCGCTTCTGTGAGGGGTCAATGAGCACCTTGCCGGGATACAGAAGCTCAGACGGGTTTTCCTTCGTAAGCTCAAGAGGAAATGTCAGGCCGCTTCCGGCCAGCGTGTTTTTTTTGCCATAGTAGGCGAGCGCGCCGCTGATGAGCCCGTCAAGCTCCACGCGATGTCCCTCACCTGAAAAGCCCCCCAGGATCAGACCATCCGGGCCGACTGCAACCAGTGTGGGCCAGGAGTTAACGCCAAAGGAATCCCAGATTTTTAAATTTTCATCCACAACGACCGGGTGGTGAATATTGTAGCGCAGGATTGCCTGCCGGATGTTTATGGTTTCCTGTTCATTGTTGAATTTTGCGCTGTGGCAACCGATTATCACCACCGGCTTCCCGGCATATTTATCTTCCAGAAAGGCAAGATCAGGCAGGACATGCATGCAGTTGATGCAGCAGTAGGTCCAGAAATCTATTATGACAATGCGGCCCTTCAGTTCTTTATTGAAATGAAGTTCCCGGCCGCCGGTATTGAGCCACTGCAATCCTGCAGGGAACTCAGGTGCCGTAATGCCCGGTTTTGTCTGTTCTGCAAACCACTCGTCGCTAAACATGCTTGTATCTCCTGCCACGCCAGACGGTAAAGCAATACCCGCACAAAATAACAGTACTGTTGCTGCGATGCAGAAAGTTTTCACCTTCACCAATCCCAAACCAGTTACCCGTGACTCGTGAACAGTGAGCCGTGAAACAAGACAAAAGGGACGAGCGACGTGACACGGGTTGCGAGTCACTATTTCTTGCATCCCTTCATATTGATGCCGTGCGCGGAGCAGAGGATAGTATCACCCAGGGGCAGATAGTTTCCGGCCAGCGGACAGATGGGAATGGCTCCCTGCGGCAGGTATTTTTTCATACCTTCGAAATTGATTGCCGTGCCCTGTATGATCGGGTTTATGCCCGCCTCTTTCATCTGTTCCATCGCATCCTTGATAATGCACATACTATGAAAACAGATGGCCTCCCAGTGCTCTTTCCGGAATTGATAGTTCTTCAAGTCTGCAAAATTCGTCTTTGCCTGACGCAGCGCCTCAAAAATGAGGCTTGAGCTCATAGTGGCAGCGGAAACGGCATCCACCTTGGGATTAAAGGTGAACGGCGAGAAAATGCTTTTGCCGACAAGACCGCGTTTCATCTTCTGAATGTCTGCCGGCGTCCATGGGACATTACCGTATTTGGTAATGGCAATGGGGAGAAACCCCCTGACAATACCTTCCTGATCAAAAATATAGATAAAATGGCTGTCATGACAGACATCACAGACGCTCATTCTGCTTTCCACTCTGGAGAATAGATAGGCGCCCCGGGTGCGCGGGGCAAGCATAGTAACATACAGGTCAACGCCATTTTCCAGTGTTACCTGCTCGGTACTGACAATCGGCTCCCCAAGCCCGGTGATTTCCTTTTCAATGAGCTTAATAATTTCTGCGCTGCTCAGTGGCGGCGCTGTTGTATACACCTTCCCCTTGACTATCTCCTGAGCATTAAGGAGCGTGATACTGGGCCCGGCAAATGATATACGCCCGTACTGATTGACATAATAGATGCTCGGCTCTTCAGTCGCAGCAAACACCCGGTAGAGCTGACTATCGGCCGTTTCAGGAAAATACACATTGGAATATTTCATGGTATCCCGCACTGCGGTAGAGAATTCAGGGCTCGGGAAAATAATGAACTGGACGTCAGGAAAATCAACAGCTGCCCGGGACAGAATCTCTATCTGAGCCTGAGGACTGCGCGTGTCGTTGGGAAGATCATATTTTTTTCGCGCGGGAAAATACAGGAGCACCTTTTTACCGATAAAATCTTTCGCGCTGTAGCGTGTATCCTTACAAGAAAAGGAGTAGGGCGGGACTTTATTGCCCGGTTCAGTCCCGGTTATCGCGCCACGCAGCGCTGCCTGCAGTGTTCTCAGATACGGCTCAGGGGTGGAGACGGCCCCGGCATGATAGTCTATGATAAACCGTTCTTTGTCTCCCGAGAGGATGTAGGTCTGGGGGGTGCCATGAATATTTCCGGTCATGTTGAAGACAGCCTTTTGCGTGTCGGGGAGTATTGGATACACAGCACCGTAGATCTTCCTGAACTCGTTGACCTCCTCCAGAGAGTTCCCGACCGCGATGCCCAGCATGCAGACACTTTTTGAAAGCACCGGATCTTTTTTTATTGCAGCGTAGAGGTCGTTAAAGATCGGCACCTGCCCGCGGCAGGTGTGGCAATATACATTGAGAAATTCAATGAGGGTAATTTTATAGCCAATATCCTTGAGCGCAATTTCTTTCCCTGCTTTTGCCTTTAAAGCGGCGATTTCATCAGGGGCAAGGGTGTTGGTCATGGTAAATTCCGGGAACGGCTCTCCGACCTGCAGCGAAAATGCCCGGGACCCTGAGGCCAAACACAGCAGCACACTGACCAGCAAAATACCCGCCGCCCTGTTACCTGTTTTTTTTGCCATAGCTACCCCATTCTCAAGAAGATACCGCTCCCTGTGCATAAACAAAATGCGGGGTGCGCAGCAGGGCATCTTACAGAAGATGTTCCGCACTCCGCACGCCGCACTATGATCAGGAATTATCTGCTACTTTGCTTTCACAACTATTTGCCCCTCGAAACGAAACGGGTTACCCCGCGGCACTTCTTCAATATTACGGGCGCGTTCGATTGAATATTTAAAGGTGCCCAGCTCAATGAAACAGAGACTTGCCACACCACCAAAGGGAATGGAGTTTGAAACATAGGTGCCATCTTTACTGATATTAAAATTAACCGGGCTCTGGCATGCCATGGTTACTTTTTTATCAGGAAACATAACTTCCACCGGAGAAATTTTATATTGATTAAGCCATACGACCACGGTGCCGGGCTCTATAAGAAGATTGAGCGGCTCGACACCCGCTTGCCCGTTAATTCTCACAATTTGTGTTTTTAATTGCTGTTTTTCTCCGGCATACACTGCTCCCAGGCTCAGAACTGACACCATGCTGAGCGCAACTATGACAATAAATATTCGTTTCATCTGACCCTCCTTGTACTGTTTCCCTGATTGGTTTGGATTTGTTTTTTTGGTGCCTTAGCCTGCGGCACCCCCGTCGTATTATATTTTTATATAGCACTCCTTAGCCGTTAAGTCTAAGGGTATATTTATTAATAAGATGATGCGGCAGATACGACTGCTTGGCCTGCCGCAGGCCTTCTTCGCCGAGGTCCTGCTCCCGGTTGACATAGGTAAATGATGCACACGCATGCTCCATGAACATCTGGTTGATGACCTGATAGAGCCCTTCAAAAGCCGGATTTGCTTTTTCTACATGGATGACGGCAGTATCCTGACTGAGTGCCTCGCCGAGGGTGAACGCTTCAATCGTTCCGTCCATAACAATGGTGCCGCCTTTGAACGTAAGGCTGCCAATATTGGTTAGGGCCTCATGTATCGCCTTTTCTTCGCCGCTCAGGCTCGGCACCAGATCACAGTGCTTTAAATCACACCAGTGGGTTTCAAGGGCAAGGCACTGGGGTGCCAGTTCCGGAGTCAGGGCATGGTACTGGAAGGTATAGCTCTTTTTAAAATGATTGATTTGATTTTTTTTCCGGTGGTATCTGTTCCCCGGCAGTTTTATAAGGTCTTCACAAAGATAGACGTAATCAGCGTTGTCGCGATCCAGGACTGCTTCAAACTCATGGTCACTGCAGAAGTGCTGTGCAACAAGCGCTTCCGGTACCCGCTGCACGGCTCCGTTAAAACCCAGGCCGCGCAGATGCATGATGCAGGCCCTGATCTGTTTCTTTAGCTGGGTGGTCGTATCCCCGACTGGCGGCAGAAAGAACGGCTGATACCGGGGGTGATGGGCCATGATGCACAAAAAATCATCCCACAGGGTCCAGATAAACCG
>JAPLIX010000010.1:0-8522 GCA_026388865.1 Pseudomonadota bacterium
CCGCAGCAGTATTAAAAGTTCAGAGATGAACGTAGGGCCGTGGTGTGTCTAAAATCAGGGGGAATATTTGAGTAGCGAAAATACCATTGTTTTTATTTTTTCAACTTTTTCCTTGACAGGAGCATTATAGGATGTCCCCTAATACAATAAAGCAAAAAACAGATTTTTCAACTTTCCCTTTATGTGAAATATGATGTTGTTACCCCGCCTTCTCCCCGGATAAATATGAAAGATCAAAGTTCAGAGTGGCGAAGAATAGTTGACAGGCAGCATGATCAAATTAATCAAAGAGCAAATGTATTTTTGCTTATAAATGGTTTGTTATTGACCTCTGTTAGCACGACAAGCCTCAAGTTTTTACCAAAGGTACTTTCGCTTTTTGGTTTTATACTAAATGTCCTTTGGTGTTTTCTGGGAAATTATTCAAAAAAGAGGTATGCTTATTTTTATAACCGCTTGTTGGATATTGAAACCGAACTTCCCGAGGCCGATCAGATCTATACACAAATTAAAGAAAATGCTCCAAAAGAAACAATCTGTAGTAATTTTAAAATATCCTCAACCGATTTCTTGAGCCTTTATCTTCCAATAATAATCACTGCGTTATGGGGGGTGATTTTTATATTGATTATTTCATGGTAGCATTTCAGTACACCTGTCAGGCAATTCATCGTTTGTAGAAAAGAATAATAACATTTCACGAAGAATTGAGATCACCTCGTAAAATGTTAGATAAGTTTGTTTAATGCAAAAAGATAATTTTAATGCTTAAATAGAATTGTCATCTTACCAATCTAATCAATAGTGCAGACTTGATTTCCGATTATTTTTCAATTCGAGTGATAAATGAGTCAAGATGCTCCCAATCCGAAGGACTTTGGCTTAGACAACGATACAATTAGATTTTTTCAAACTACAATAAATATTGAGGAAAATCTCCTTCCGTCTGTACTGGGTTGGTTTAGTTTTTTTGTAATCGTGTGTCTATATCATCCTGAGTATTTCTTCAAGAAAGATTCGTTTTATTGGTTAATACTTTTTCTCTATTTTCTGCCGGGTTTTGCCATTGGGTATTTTATTAACTGGCTACGTGAAGTGTATCATGATGCAAAAAGGAGACGTCATAGATTGTATGCTCATTATCAGCAGTATCTTGCAGCATACTCTGCATATGATGAAATAAAAAGACAGCAGGAAAAAGAGAAACGTGTAGCATTACATCAAAAAAAGCTTGAGTTGAAAAGAACAGTGGAGTGGTGGCAAACACTGAGTGGCAGGCAGTTTGAGAAAGAACTTGCAAATTTGCTACAATCACGCGGATACCAAGTTAAGCTAACCCCGAAAACAAGTGATGGTGGCGTGGATTTATATATTTATAAGGACTCAAAGATAATTGTAGTTCAATGCAAAGCACATAAGAAGTATATAAGCCCGGGCGTCGTTCGAGAACTTTATGGAACCATGTTGCATGAGAATGCAGATGAGTCGTGGCTTGTAACAACAAATGGCTTCTATTCGGGTGCGCATAAGTTTGCAAAAGAAAAACCAATAAAGTTACTTACAATAAGGCATCTTCTTGAAGATACGACACTGCAAGTATAAAGCGTCTGCCTGCACAAAGATACTCAAACCCTCTATTCCTTTACCCGTGCCCCGGTAAAATAAAAAGGTATTGCATCCTCAAGCACAGACAGCCTTGCCAGGCCCACGCCGATCATGCGCTCACTATCAAGGGGAAACCCGATAAGCGAGAGCTTCACATCACAATTCACCGCACCAAAGTTTGAGCCGGGCGCGGCATAGTCCCCGGTAAAGATCCCGCCATAATTGCAATAATTTCCCCGACCATTAAACGCAGACATAGTGAGGGCGCTGTTACCTGCGAACAGCGCGTCTGTTGTGATGGCTACCTTGACCAGCGAGTGAATGGATAACTGGTATCTGCTTCCTGCCACGGCTGATACCGCGTATGCTTTGACTTTTTCAGCCATCGCTAACGTGCAGAAGAGCAGGACCACAATCATCAGTTCAGCACAAAGCTTTTTTTTCATAATATCACCACAAAGAAAAACTGGGTCATGACAGGGGGGCAAGGGGGTTTAAGCACTGCACGTTTTAGTCATGACCCGTTGAGCAGGCGGGGCGTAGTAGATTTTTCTGTAGTTAATAAAAATCTTTTATCATTGTTGTTTTGAAAACCGGTTTTCACTATCCATGCATTACAACTATGATGCCAAGGTATTTGACTCGGAAAGCAAAAATAAAAACCGCTGTTTTACAAGCAGGTTAGGCTGTAACGGTGGTGATGAGAATATTTTGCAGGCGAAGCACAGCTGGTTTTATTCAGCCACGCTGCCATGCGATGCGGCCCAGCAGTGGCGAGGTTTAGCCACGATAACCAGGGGCTAGGGAATAGGGGTTCGGGACTGGGGATTTGTTAGAGCGGGGGACTTCGTTACAGTTCCCGCAGCGCGACTGACACGGGAAGCCGTGCCGCGCGGATGGATGGTGCCAGCCCGCCGATGAAGCCCATAAAAAGGGCGAACAGGATGCCCTCTATAAGCAGGGCTGGAGTTATCTGGAAGGCAAAGGCCACGTTGGAGAAGGTCTGCCAGTTAATGGTTGAGGTGGTATAGCCGTTGATGGGGAAGACAAGAATACAGCCGACGATGCCGCCGATGAGCGCGATAAACATGGACTCGCAGATAAAGGAAAAGATGATGCTGCCCTCGCTAAACCCCAGCGCGCGCATGGTGGCAATTTCCCGCACCCGTGCAGAAATAGCCGAGTACATGGTATTGAGCGCTCCGAACACCGCGCCGATGCCCATAACAACGGCCACCAGGAATCCGAGCACGCGGATGACGGTGGTCACCATCTGCGACTGGCGCTCGTAGTATTCAGTCTCCCGCTCCGCCTGCACGGTAAGGCGGGGATCATTGGTGAGCGCCTCTTTAAACTCTTTCAGTGCCGAGAAGGAGGTAAGGCGCACGGTCACCGATTGACACATGGAAGAGGGGCGCTTGTAGGTCTGGTTGAGGAGCACGCCGTCACACCAGATTTCAGAATCAAAGGCGCTTCCTCCCGCATCCATGATGCCGACCACGGTCCAGTCCCGCCCGCCGAAGTGCGGCTGTGCGCCAAGCTCAAAGCCGCGGTAAATGATGGGGATGTTCTTCCCCACAATCAGCTCGGGAAGCCCGGGTTTAAAGCCGCGGCCGCGATACAATTTTACTGATTTGCGTATTTCAAAGGTGAGCGGTGAAATGCCGCGCACCTGCACCAGGGCGTCGGCATTGGTACTGCGCTGGGCAAACGAGGCGATGACGATGACCTCGGGGCTCACCAGGGGGTTGTCGTTTTTGTCCCGGGCAATTCCCGGCGCATCGCTGATTACTTTTATCTGAGGCAGGGTGATCACGCTTTCCATCTCAGAGGAAGAGCCGCCGCGCCGCACCATGGCATTCATGGGCGAGCCCGAAGGGCCATGGAAAGCGTTGCGACAAAAACTGCCACGACGCCAGCGATGCCAAGCACGGCAACCGCGTTAGAAGACCAGCGGATGATGATAGAGCGAATGTTATATATAAGAGGAATCGCCATAATTAATACCAGGCTAGTGAAAAACGCCCATCTGCGGCGTTTCCCTCATCTTTCGTCGTTGCAGCGTACCACCAAGTACGCCTCACTCCTCAAGATCTCGGGAGCCTTGCATCTGTGCATTTTTGACCAGCCTGTCGGAATTATTTTCCAACTGCCGGTTATAGTTTTAAAGCTGAGGAGTTGCACTCTTAACTTTTAAACTCCTCAACTCAATAATTTATTTATTATACTCTGCGAAGGGCTTCGACGATCCGCAGCCGCATGGCAAACAGCGCCGGCATCAGACCGGAAAGCATTCCGATGAAGATACCAAGCCCTAAGCCGGTGATCATATTCTGCGGCGCAAGATAGAATATGGGCAGCAGCCCTCCGGTCGGGTCACCGGTCAGGGTGTAGATTTTGCCCACAATCACGCCGATGCCGCCGCCCACCAGCCCGACGGTGAGCGCCTCTGCCATCACCAGCAGCAGCACCGTGGTATCGGAAAAGCCGATCGTCTTCAGGGTCGCCAGCTCTCCGACGCGCTCCCGCACTGACATGGACATGGTGCTGCCGGTAACAAGCAGCAGGGTAAAAAACACCACCCCGCCGATTGAGAGCATGATGAGCTTAATGTTCCCGATCTGCTTGACAAAGTCAGCGGCAAAGGATTTTTCCGTATCTGTTTTTGTCTCATAGGCTGAGTTGGTAAAACGCTTGTCAATGGCAGCCACCACCTCTGCCGCTCTGTCTATCTTGTCCACCTTTACCATGTACCAGCCGACCGTACCCTTGCCGAACTCGGGCAGCCGTCGCTCGTCCAGGTAGTCATAACGGAACCAGAACTGGGTCAGGTCGTCGTCGCCCCGGGTGCCGTCATAGGTGCCGCAAATATTAAATTCCCAGGTGCCGGGCCAGATGGTCCCGCGCAGGGGTATCCGGTCGCCGACTTTCCAGCCGAACCGTTTCAGCGTGCTCGGGCCGACAATGCAGCCCTCCCGGTCTTTTTTAAATGCCTCCCAGTACTTAGGGACAACCTTGAATTCAGGGTACATGTCGCGGAAGGTTTTAAGATCTATGGCCTGCTGCGGGAAAAAATTCTTTTCGCTCTGATAAATGCCGCCGAACCACACGCAGTAGGTCACATGCTTAACATTCGGGATCTGCGTAAGGCGCTCTTTATAAGAAAAGGGCAGGGGCGAAATAATCGATGTTTTGTTAATCACCACCAGGCGGTCGGCCCCGGCCACTTCAACGCCCTGGTTAAAAGACCGCTCGATGGTCGCCAGGATGCAGTAGAGAAACAGAGCGATGGTGAACGACCCGATGGTCATAATGAAGCGGACTTTTTTACGCAGAAGGTTGGCTATCAAAAAGGGTAAAAACTTCATGGACTATCTGCCTGTTTTCTGTCCTTCAATGAGCACACCTTTGTCCAGGTGCAGCGACACCTGCGCGCGCTCTGCCGCGCGGGGATCGTGGGTGACCATGAGAATGGTCTTGCGGAAGTCTTTTACCAGCCGCTCAAGAAGGTTCAGAATGTCATCAGCACTGTGGCGGTCAAGATCTCCGGTCGGTTCATCACAGAGGAGAAACGTGGGGTCGGACACAATGGCCCGGGCAATGGCTACACGCTGCTCCTGGCCGCCCGAGAGCTGGCGCGGGTAGTGGTGCATGCGGTCAGTGAGCCCCACCACCGCCAGCGCCGCCTCAACGTGCGTGCGCCGGTCAGCTTTGGAGAGACTGGTGAGCAGCAGCGGTATCTCAACATTCTGGAAAGCGGTCAGCACCGGGATCAGGTTATACATCTGAAAGATAAAACCCACGTGGCGCGCGCGCCAGGCAGTCAGCTTGCTGCCTGACATGTGGCTGATCTCATCACCGGCAACGGTAATGCTGCCCGAGGACGGCAGGTCAATGCCGCCGAGCAGGTTAAGAAGCGTGGTTTTACCCGAGCCGCTCGGGCCCATGAATGCGACAAATTCTCCCTCGTCAACATCAAGGTTCAGCCCCTGCAGGACATGAATTTCTTCGCTTCCGCGCTGATATTTTTTATCAAGATTGCGCACCTGGATAAGTGCGCTCTCGTGAGTATTGCCGTTAACTGAAACCATATCTATCTCACAGTTAAGGAGTTGTGGAGTTTAGGAGTTCAGGAAGAAATATTTTTTTTATTTTCATAACTCCGCAACTCACAAACTCCTAAACTTATTTATTTCGTTTCTGCGCGCAGACCATCCCGCAGGGTTTCCTGAGAGCTGACCACCACGGTATCTCCTGCTTTGATGCCGCTGATGATTTCAACATCACCCCCGCGCTGTGGTCCCGGCTTTACTGCGCGCTGCTCGATCCGGCCGTTGACCACCGCGAAAACAACCTGCTTGCCGTCCGCGTCCCGCAGCGCCTCCTTGGGAATAATCGCCTGAGCGCCGGTTGCCGGTGCCGTTGTTTCGCTGCTTATAAATGATACCTTGACACCCATGTCGGGCAGTATGCGGGGATCAAGCTTGTCGAAAGCAATTCGAACCTTGACGGTTGCCTTCTGCCGGTCTGCGGTGGGAATGGTGGTGCGCACACTGGCCGGGATATGCCAGTCGGGGTAGGCGTCAAGAACTGCGTCAACTTTCTGTCCGGCGGTTACCTTGGCAATGTAGGATTCATTAACGTCAACTTCAATTTCCAGGGAATCCATGTCAACGATGGTCGCGATGCCGGTCCTGGTGAAGCCGCCGCCGGCAGAGATCGGCGATACCATCTCACCCACCTGAGCGTCTTTAGATACCACGATGCCGGGAAAGGGCGCGCGCACCGTGCAGTTGTCCAGATCCTGCCGGGCGACTTCCATCTGGGCCTGGGCGGACTGGACCTGCTCCAGAGCCAGCTTGCGCCGCGCGCCGAGGGCATCGGCCGCCGCCTGGGTGTGGTCAAGATTCTCCCTGCTCGCGACCTTTTCCCGGTGCAGGTTTTTAACGCGCCGGAGCGTGCGCACGGCATCCACTTCATTTACCTCGAGCTCTTTTACTCCGGCGCGTGCTACCTGTAATGCAGCCTGGGCTGCAGCAAGCCGGACCTTTGCATCTGAATCGTCAAGATACGCAAGCACCTGTCCTTCCTTTACCTGCATACCTTCTTCTACCAGCATTTCCCTCACCCGGGCGGTAATTTTAGCCGCAATCGTGGACCGGCGCCGCGGCGTCACATAGCCGCTGGCATTCAGCACCACCGCTCCCTTGCTCTCCGCTGCAGGCCGCGCGATAGCAACCTCCACCGTCACTTTTTTGTTTTTAACGGCAACGCTGATGAGCACAATCATTATGAGGAGAGCAACCACCGCAGCAATGATAAGGCGCGGCCGCTTGCTGGTGCCGGTGGTGCGTGCGCTGGCGTCAATACGCAGGGACGCAAGATCCGGCAGCTTCCGGTCTTTAGAATCATCCATGTCATTTTCCTCCGGATATAAAAATGATTATTTATAACATAAAATAAATATTAATAAAACTGCTATATCCCATAGGGATATTTTTATCGGGATTAAGCTGCTAGTATGTTTAGAATGCTATCCAAATGCAGATACGTTTGGGGAATTGCTGCAAAACTACTAAAGGTATGCGGCTAAAACGGGGTATTGTTTTGTGCCCATAGGCCTCAGTATGTAACATCTATTTAACACATAGAAAAGCAACTCGGGTAAAAAAATTTAATTGGGGATAAAATAAAAGATATGCAGCCAGTTGATTTTGCTAAATTTGCATCTATAATATAAATAGAAGACAAATAACAAATTAAGAAAGGAGGGGCTTATGAATGTAGAATTATCAAAAGAAGATTTAGAATTAATGGACATGCTGCTTGCAAAAGAAGAGGTTCAAACCAGGGTTGAAATTCACCATTGTAAACATCATGAATATAAGGACTTTCTTAAAAAACGGGAGAAGCATGTGGGCGATCTTCAGGCTTCGGTAAAGAATGCGCTGGCCGCAGTCAAGTAATTACCGGAAAGTTTACGATGATGCCCATGCCGGGCTCACCATAAAAAAGGTCCTCACCCCATAATGGGGCGAGGACCTTTTTTATAAACAACGCCTGCAGCGGACACGGTTAAGCTGCTTATACCTCCGGTATTCTCATGCTGTAGAACGAACGCCATACGAAAACAAGCCCGATGATAAACAATGGAATTGAAAAAAACGGCGCATAGTTCATGGAATGTGTCTCCCTGGCGTGTACCGCCATTTCAATGGCGATTTCTGTTGCCAGCAGGCCGAACAGAGTTGAGAACTTGATGATGGGGTTCAGGGATACGGATGACGTGTCCTTGAAGGGATCACCCACGGTGTCGCCGATGATGGTCGCGGCATGCAGCTCAGTCCCCTTATCCTTCAGGTCCACCTCAACAACCTTCTTCGCGTTGTCCCAGGAGCCGCCGGCATTGGCCATGTAGATGGCCTGGAACAGGCCGAAGCAGGCGATGGAGATCAGATAGGCCACGAAGAAGTTGGGATTGAGCAGGGCGAAGGCCAGCGTAATGGAAATGAGCGCGATGAAGATGTTCCACATGCCGGTCTGCGCATACTGGGTGCAGATCTTTACCACCGTCTTGGAATCCTCGATATCAGCTTCCTTCTTGTCCAGGTCCATGTTCTTTTTAATGAACTCGACCGCCCGGTACGCGCCGGTGGTAACCGCCTGCATGGAGGCGCCGCAGAACCAGTAGACAATCGCGCCGCCGCACAGCAGGCCGAGAATGATCGGCGCGTCGGTCAGCTGCACCTGAAGCATGTTTTTGCTCTGGAGCAGCAGGATGATCGAGAAAATCAGCGTCGTTGCGCCGACCACCGCGGTGCCGATGAGAACCGGCTTGGCCGTGGCTTTGAAGGTGTTGCCGGCGCCGTCATTCTTCTCCAGGCAGAGCTTGGCGCGCTCAAAATTGGGCTCAAATC
>JAPLIX010000010.1:8545-11176 GCA_026388865.1 Pseudomonadota bacterium
GCCCATTTCGAAATCGGGATCGAAGCCGAAATCCCTCTTGATCTCTGCCCTGATGCCGGGAATCGATTCGATCTGCGCCAGCTCGAATATGGACTGGGCATTGTCAGTTACCGGACCGTAGCTGTCCACCGCGATGGTGACCGGACCCATACAGAGGAATCCGTAGGCGACCAGACCAAAGGCGAAAATCGACGGATAATGGATGACCTCGACCGGTATAAGAAGGCTGATGAAATACGCGATGCTCATGAGACCGGCGATCAGCATGCCAATCCAGAAGGCGCTGAAGTTGCCGGCCACGATGCCGGACAGGATGGTAAGCGATGCACCGCCCTCGCGGGATGCGGTCACAATCTCGTGCACGTGCTTGGATTTGGAACTGGTGAATATCTTGGTGAACTCGGGGATGAGCACCGCAGCAAGGGTTCCGCAGCCGATGATCATGGCGAGCTGCCACCAGACATTGGGCATCGCGGTAAGCACGCCGTCTTTTATAACCGCAAGGTCGCTGATCAAGAGGTAGCTCATGATAAACGAGGTGCTGATGCAGAGGGTGGCGGCGATCCAGATCAGCCGCATGAGCGGCTCTTCAAAGTCAAACTCTTTTTTGCCTTTATACTTGGCGGAAGAAATTGCCTGATTGACAAAATAAGAAATTCCGGAGCAGAAGTCCATGAGGAAGCGCATGGCAAAAATCCACACGATCAGTTTTCCCTGGATGGCTTCTTTCACCGCGCTGTCAGGGCTCATAACGGCCAGCGTGATGAACGTGATCAGCGCCACACCGGTAACGCCGTAGGTCTCGAAACCGTCTGCCGTGGGGCCGACGCTGTCGCCCGCGTTGTCGCCGGTACAGTCGGCGATAACTCCGGGGTTGCGGGGGTCATCTTCCTTGACCTTGAAGACGATCTTCATCAGGTCTGAGCCGATATCGGCAATCTTAGTGAAGATGCCGCCGGCGATACGCAGTGCTGATGCGGCCAGTGACTCACCAATGGCAAAACCCAGGAAGCAATAGCCGACGATGTTGCGGGGCACCCAGAGCAAAATGATGACCATCATGATGAGCTCAAGGGAGATGAGGAACAGCCCGACGCTCATGCCGGCGCGAAGCGGTATATTCACCACGTCCCAGGGATTCCCCGCCAGTGACGCAAAGGCGGTGCGGGAGTTGGCATAGGTATTGACGCGAATGCCGTACCAGGCCACACAGTAGGAGCCGGCGATGCCGACTATTGAGAAGAACAGGACCAGCAGCAGCGTGCCAACCGTCTCGCCCTTCAGGGCCAGAAAATAGAAGGACATGGCAACGGCGATGAACAGAAACAGATAGATAAGGAATTTGCCCTGCTGAATCAGATAGGTGCGGCAGGTCTGAAAGATGATTTCAGCGACCTTGAGCATCGAGTCATGGGCCCGTATTTTTTTGATCTGGGAGCGCAGATACAAACTGATACCCAGGGTGCCGGCGATGACGCACGCACCATAGAAGAGCAGGTCCCAGGGCTTTATGCCGCCCAGCAGCGTATAGGGAGCGCCCTTGTGCAGGTCAGGTATCGCCAGATCCGCCTCGCTGGCGAACGCTGCCAACGGAATGAGCAGGTATGCAACACCAGCCAATAGATAACTGATAAATTTGTTTTCGATAAAAAATTGCCCCAGTTTTTTAAGGTTCATCTGTGTAAATCCTTTCGCGAAGAGTTTTAAATTGAATATTCCTGCGTGAGCATTCTCATCAACAGGTTTCCGGATTATATATTTGCACCCCTTATGCAACTGTAGATATCTTTAACTGCCCCCTAATGCGTATAAGCCTATATCTATATATGTGCTACAGCTCCTTTTTACACACAGCCTTCTGTGCGGTGTTACATCCTATGCAATTAATTGGGCGTGAGTAGTCACACTCGAAGCTACTGTTTCGAGGATTGTGGCAGGGAGTTACGCTATGTAAATAGATGGGAATGTAAATATTATTGAACAGCCTTCCCAGTACTATTTAATTTTTTAAGTTTGGAAATAATACGGTAAAGATACCTGTGCGTCAAGTAAAAAAGAGTAAGCATATTTATAGGATACTAAGAGCACATCTTATAATACCATTCTTGCTTTGTAAGAAAGGGTTACGCAGAGCCGCCCATTTTAAGGAGAGCTGTGCCCGCTTCAATAAGCAGAAATGAATTCAAGAGAAAAGCTTTGTAAATACGAGTTTGAATGTGATTTTATATTTTTATTGTTCCGGAAGAATATGAAATTACATCATAAAAGTTCAATAATATACCTTATAATAAAACTTCAGTTCAATAATTATTGGCACTCTCTGCAAAAGAGTGCTAATATAGCCATGGTCAAGGTTTTTTATTTCATGGCAAAAGGAGGTGCACAAAGTTATTCCTATTCTATTCCTAACCCACGCATTATTTTTTAAACAGTGCGAAGATTTGAAACATTCTTTCATTTCCATAAAGTAACTAACTATTAATAATGGTAAAAGGAGGAACACCGTATGAAGATCAGGCCGTTACAAGACAGAATCATAGTAAAGAGGATCGAGGAAGAGGAGAAGACCAAGGGGGGGATAATAATACCTGACAGCGCGAAGGAGAAGCCGGTGGAAGGACAGGTAGTAGC
>JAPLIX010000413.1:0-1958 GCA_026388865.1 Pseudomonadota bacterium
TCAGGAAAAAGAGCAGCACCAGCGCGTGCACCCACCAGAACACGCGGGCAAGCACGTGCACCGTGCTTGCCGGAACGCCGGCAAAGAACGTGAAAACAGCATATGAAACGGGAGTCCAGGAGGTCATCTCCGCTTCATTAAGGCGGATATCGCAGGCATGCAGCCCGAAATAGGCGACCATGAGCACTGCTACCAGACTGAGGATAAAAAACGCCTCAAAGCTTGCCTCGATGTGTGCGGGCCGGTAGAAGATTCTGCGCACGACTGCGATAATCACGCACCCGAGAACAACCAGCGACATGATATCAGCCATGAAGAGAATGATGCCGTAGGGGATGCCGCCAAGGAAATCAAAGGAGAAGCGGGGAAAAAGGCCTGACAGGAGAAACTCCAGATTGGTGAGCGCCAGCACCATGAAGCCCCAGAAGAGAAAGAAATGGTTGATGCCGAATTTTTCGCTCACTACCCGAACCTGGGCAAAGGCATACACCAGCATGCCCTTAAACCGAGACCATAGATGGTCAAATCTGTTTTCAGCCCGGCCCAGACACATCATGGCAAAGAGCCGGTAAACATTTCTCAGAAACAGTGCCATCGCACCGATGAACACCAGGTAAAAGACCAATGATTCTACGCTGCTCACAGTGAGCTCCTTTCTAACCTACAATATATATATTCTTATATAGTATCAAGTCACTGGATGAGCCCCGCTGTGGCGAAGCTTGTCAATGAGTGCAGGTATAACTTCGAACACGTCGCCCACGATGCCCAAGTAGGCAACTTCAAAAATGGACGCGTTCTTGTCCTTGTTGATGGCAATGATATAGTCCGCGTCCTGCATGCCTACGAGATGCTGGATGGCGCCGGAAATACCGCAGGCAATATAGAGCTTCGGCCGCACGGTTTTACCGGTCTGCCCGACCTGGCGCTCATGGGGCACCCAGCCCGCGTCAACGGCGCTGCGTGAGCAGCCGACCACCCCGCCCAGAAGCTCCGCAAGCTCAAAAAGCATTTTAAAACTTTCAGAATTAAGCATGCCGCGGCCGCCGCTCACAATCACCGGGGCCCCGGCAATATTGACGGAGCCGTCGGTGAGCAGGGGTATCACTTCAAGGACCGCGCTCTGGATCTGCTGTTCCGCTACCAGGAATGGCTCGGTGATAACAGGACCGGTTCTGCCGGGCTGCATCTCCGGCTTCGGCATGACGTGGGGCCGCACTGAGGCCATCTGCGGCCGCACCTTTTCGGTCATGATGGTGGCCATGATATTGCCGCCGAAGGCAGGGCGGGTCTGCTCCATGGCAACCGCTCCTGCCAGATCACGGCCCAGCCCGGTCGCGCCCATGAGCACGATCTCGGGCCGGTATTTGCGCACGAGAGAGATGGTGCCGCTCAAGTAGGTTTCGGTGAGATACCGGGCAAGCAGGGGATCATCAATAACATATACCTTGTCCGCGCCGTAGGTAAAGGCCTCGTCTGCAAGCCCCCTGATCTTTGAGCCGAGGATAAACGCGGCAAGCTCCACGCCCAGGTCCCGGGCAAGGGTTCTGCCCACGCCCAGCAGCTCCCACGATACCGGGTGGGCCTTGCCGTCGCTGTGCTCGACAAAAACCCATACCCCGTGCCAGTTCCTGATATCTGCTTCAGCCTTTTTCTCTTCAGCTTCATCTTCTTTTATGAGGTTTTCAACCGCTATCTCGGTGAGAAGCTTTTGCTCTTCCGGGCTGAAGACCATTTCCTGTGCTTCCGCAGGGCATACCTTGACGCACTTGCGGCAGCCGATACATTTTCCCAGATCAATAACCGGCTTGCCCTTGTCATTCATCTGGATAGCATCAGCCGGGCAGGACACCTGGCACCGGGCCCCGCAGGCAATGCATTTTCCGGGGATCAGCCTGGCCTTTCCCCGCGGTTTCTTTTTCTGCAGCTTTTCTTCCATTACTCCTCCGTTTGGGAGT
>JAPLIX010000413.1:1992-3232 GCA_026388865.1 Pseudomonadota bacterium
ATCGCTGAGTTAAGGAGTTGAAGAGTTTAGCAGGCTGTTGAAAAACACCCGTCTGCTTCGTTGCGCTCATTCCCGATAGCTATCGGGATCATTGCGACGTACTGTAAAGCACGCCTCATTCCTCACGATTTCGCGCGCCTTGCATCCGGACGTTTTTGACCAGCCCGGAAAAAAACTACTTTTTCAACAACCTGTTAGGAGTTTAATAAATCTGTAACTCTCTGCCTCCAGCGCTCCGCATCTCCGGCACAGTCTATTTTTCAAGGGTAACAAAATCCCAATCAATCAATTTGCCGCATATGGTTTCAACAGCGAAATCTTTTTTATCTCCTTCTCCGTCAATGATCTCGCCTTTCTCCCGCTGGGGCGCGAAGATTCTGCGTACCTGGGTCGGGGAACCGTTTAATCCTATGGTATTGGGATCGAGCTTGAGCATGTCGTTGCTCCACACCGGGGGCTTTATTTCCGCTGCCTCAAGCCTGCCGGGGACGGTCGGGTAGCGCGGCACATTGCACTCCCGCACCACGGTAATCATTGCCGGCAGTCTTGACTCTATGATTTCGTAGCGGTCTTCCAGTGCCCTGCGCACCACGATGATCTTCTTTTCCCTGTGAATCTCAATAACCCGGTCAACCAGCGTCAGCTGGGCGAATTTCAGGCGGCTGGCTATTCCGGGGCCCACCTGCGCGGTATCGCCATCGATGGTCTGCTTGCCGCAGAGCACGATATCAACCGGCTCCTGCTGCGCCAGCCGGGCAATGGCCGCGGCCAGGACCGTGCTGGTGGCAAGGGTGTCCGCGCCGCCGAAGGCGCGGTCGCTCAAGAGCACGGCATTGTCAACCCCGAGGGCCAGCGCCTTGCGCAGTATAACTTCCGCAGACGGCGGCCCCATGGAAAGGGCCGTTACGCGGCCGCCGTATTTCTCCTTTAAACGCAGGGCCTCCTCGACCGCATGCGTATCAAAAGGATTGGTGATAAACGGGACCCCCTCCCGGATCAGGGTATTGGTGACGGGGTCAATCTTTACCTGCGTGGTATCAGGCACCATTTTGACGCATACAACAAAATACATACGTTTCTCCGCTTGTTAAGTTGCTGAACAGGTTTCCATATATAGCATAAAAAAATCCAGGACAACAGACCCTATTACAATATAAATATCAGGTAATCCCGGGCCAAAAAACTGCCGGAAAAAAGGGCGGGTATTGGTGCTTCTATCATAACTCTCCCGGCCCACCAC
>JAPLIX010000256.1 GCA_026388865.1 Pseudomonadota bacterium
CTATTATAAGCGAATATTTACGATTCTTGCTGTTTATTTTCTTATAACATAGACTGCCGTTGCCTTGATAGAGGCGGCAACTGTTTTGCCCTCGCCCAGATCAAGGTTCTCCAAAGACTGGGTTGTTACATAAGAGACCAGGGGAAAACCGCAGTCAAGATACACCCGGTAGAATAGGCCCATGGGGGAAATCTTCACGATGGTGCCCGTAAAGGTGTTGCGAGCGCTGGAGTGGCCGGTCTGCATATCAGTGGAAATGGTCACCTGTTCAGGCCGTATGCAGCACACCACCTGTTCACCCACGCTGACAGCGCCGACTGCTTCAAGGTTAGTGCCTGCAATTGAGACCGCAAATGTCCCGTCATAAACATGCGTTACGATGCCGGACAGGATGGTCTCGGTCCCGACAAACGATGCCACCTGCTCATCCCTGGGGCGGTTCATCACCTCCCCAGGTGTGCCGGTCTGAACGATAGTTCCTCCGAACATAACCGCCAGTATATCCGACAGCCGCAAAGCCTCCTGCCGGTCATGGGTTGCAATCACTGCGGTCGTTCTTGTCTGGCGAAGTATTGCGTGCAGGTCTTCAACCAGAGCCTCGCGGGTGGGAGGGTCGAGTGAGGCAAACGGCTCATCAAGAAAAATAATCTCCGGCCGGATGGCAAAGGCCCGGGCCAGGCTGGTACGCTGGGCTTCTCCGCCGGACAGCTTGCGGGCCGAGCGCCGGGCAAGGTGGCTTATGCCGAACCGCGCCAGCTGTTCCTCTACCGTCAGATTAATTTCTCCCCTGCTCCTGCCCCTGATTTTTAACCCCGAAGCCACATTTTCAAAAACCGTTGTATCAAACAGAAGCGGCTCCTGAAACACCATGGCAAGCTTTCTGCGGTACGAGGCGCGGGAATTTCTTGAGTCAACCGGCTGTCCATGAAAATAGATGGTGCCCTGGTGCGGCCTCAGACGAGATGCCAGCGCCAGCATCAGTGTTGACTTTCCCGCGCCATTGGGCCCTATGAGCGAAACAACCTTGCCGCGCACTATGGCATTGCAGAAGACCGGCATCGGCCTGGATGCTGTTCATCGCGGCCGCTCCCGCTGCTGCACATGGGTAAGCACCGCATTGATGAGAAATGAAAGGACAAGGAGGATGATGCCCAGGGCTATGGCAATGTCAAAATTGCCGCGGCTGGTCTCCATGACGGTTGCGGTGGTGAGCACCCGCGTGTAGCCTTTTATGTTACCGCCCACCATAATCGAGGCGCCGACTTCGGAAATCACGCCGCCGAACCCGGCCATCACCGCGGCAAGCAGCGGCAGCCGCGCCTCCCGGACGAGCAGCCGCATCATCTGCAGGCGCGTAGCGCCGAGCGCGAGAATCTGGTAGCGGAGGTTTCGGGGCAGGTGCTGTATGGCGGCAACCGTTATCCCCATGACCAGCGGCGCTGCGATGATGGTCTGGGCGATGACCATGGCAAGCGGCGTGTAGAGAATCCCGAGAAAGCCAAAGGGCCCGTTACGCCAGAGAAAGATGCTTACAAACAGGCCCACCACCACGGGCGGCAGCCCCATACCCGTGTTAATGGTGCTGATGACAAACTTTTTTCCGCGAAACTCCGACAGGGCTATCGCAAAACCCAGGGATACCCCCAGGACAAGACTGATAAGCGTTGCCGCCCCTGACACACCAAGAGAGAGCAGGGTTATGCGCAGGACTTCAGTGTCCAGGGTGAAGAGAAGAATAAAAGCCTTGCGAATGCCTTCAACAATAAGGTCCACTAGTATTATTCACCGCTAACAGGTTATTGAAAAAGTAGCCTTCCCCCAGGCTGGTCAAAAACATCCGGATGCAAGGCGCGCGAAATCCTGAGGAATGAGGCGTACTGTGCCGTACGTCGCAATGACGAAGGATGAGCGCAACAAAGCAGATGGGTGTTTTTCAACAGCCTGCTATTCTTTTTTACCTGCATCAGGGAAAAACAGAGGCTGGCCGAACCGATCAACGCCGAATTTCTTAATGACTGTCTGCGCTTCGTTGGAAACCATAAAACCCTCAAACGCCCTGGCACCCGCTGCATTTACCTTTGGCCATTTGGCGGGATTGACCACAATGACATGATACACATTCAGCAGTGCCTTGTCGCCCTCACAGAGTATCTCCAGCCCCAGTTTGTTTTTGAGGGACAAATACGTTCCCCGGTCTGCCAGGGTATAGCCTTTTTTCTCCGCAGCAACACCAAGGGTCTGCCCCATGCCGAGGCCGGTCTCCTGATACCACTTCTGCCCTGAATAAACCGAGCCGCCTGCCTTCCAGACAGCCTTCTCTTTTGCGTGGGTGCCGGAGTTATCACCGCGGGACATGAATAGAGATTGTGTTTCAGCTATCTTTTTAAAGGCATCTGCAGCAGACTTCACTCCTTTTATTTTTGCCGGGTCCGCCGCTGGTCGTCAGGGGAGTGCACCAGCAGCACATCCGCCTCGCCGCGCTCGCCCATGGCCATGGCCTGGCCTGAACCCACTGCAATGGTCTTTACCATAAAGCCGGTCTTCTTCTCAAACAGGGGGATGAGCACATCCAGAAGCCCTGAGTCCTGGGTGCTGGTGGTTGTGGCCAGGATGATGGTTTTCTCTCCGGCCGCATGTCCCGGTGATACAAACCCATACAACATGATGCTGAATGTCAGCGCTATAAAACAGCAGAGCCTGGTCGTAAATTGAGCTTTCTTCATATCTGGTTTCTCCTCTTACTATGTTGGTATAGATGACAGCCGGTTTGACTGTCAATGTTTTTTAACTCACGGGCAGGCGCCCGTGGTTTGCACCCCTGCTTCATTTTCTGTCCAGACTGTGAGCAAGGCCAGCCTCTCGCCGCCTTCTTCCCACTTCTTGTCGACCTGGCCCTTGCAGATGAACTCTTTGTCGGGTAAATCCATGCCGCGATACTGGCAGGAGATCTTCTTGATGCGGCCTTCATGGCCCAGCCAGTACGCCGCTCAAAAGAAGAAACAGATTATCCTCCTTTTGATAGTGTGGCGCCGAGAAGATACCGGCAAATGCCGGGCCTGCCGGAACATATGCGCCGAAGCCATCATAGACATCAATCAGCAGCGTCAGATTTTCCTGAAAGGTAATGGTAATTGATACTTTGTCAGCCTGAGGCGAATAAATGAATGCTTTGAATTTCTTTCCCACAACTGAGCCGTCTCCATCAGCCGCCCCTGCGCTGCTGCTCATCAAAAGCAGCATGAAGGCGAAAACAACCAACGCTTTTTTATTGATCCTGAATAAAGATTCCATAGCTGCCTCCGTACATTATCGCCGGTTATTTAAAAGCGATACCAATTCCGTCGCCCATATTTTTCTCAAGCAGGGCAAGGGCTGCCTTCAGCTTCGGGCTGGCCGCCTTTTTAACCGCCTGAATACAATCAACTATTTTTTGCCGCTGTGCTGCGTTCACCGTCAGACCGCCTCCCTGCAGGCTGGCTCTAATCGACGGCGCTACGGCATAGAGTGCTGCAGCCATCTTTTCCCTGACGGCCTTGTTGAAAACAGCCAGAGAGGTCATCTCTGCTGCATGGGTATAATACAGCCGGGTGTACTGTTTACCAACACTGGTCTGCGAGAGAACCCGGTCGCGGAATGAGCGCAGAAGCGCAAGCAGCCCCTTGTCCGCATTGGCAACTGCTTCAGCCGGGCAGGTTGTGCCGCTCCCCGCGGTGAGGCTGAAATCAATTGCTTCAGTTTCATCTTTTGCCACGGTGATCGTCCGGGTTGTTGCCCGGTAACCGCCGGCCGAAACCGTCAGGCTATAAGAGCCGACTGCAACGCCGGGTATAGTGAAGGTTCCGGCAGCGTCGGTGCGCGCAGAGTAACCGCCTTTGTCAGTGACCGCTGTCGCCTTTTCAACGGGGCTCCCGGTTGCCGCATCCTTCACCGTGCCGGAGATGGTGCCATGGGCAAGGTTTCCATAGATGATGACCTGTTTGTTATCCACATAACCCCATCCGCCTTCATACCAGTTGAAGTCTGCCGTGCCCTCCGGCAGCGGCTCAATGCGTATTGCCACAACCGCGCGCTCTGAAAAGCCGGCGTTGTGATCAGCGTCCGGGTCATAGGGCCAGACAACATCCTGGGTGGCCGTGGTTGACAACTGGTCAGGGGCCCCGGGAATCATCTGCGGCGCCACGGTTCTGAACGGGCCCTCGCTGTCAAGACTTAATTTGTTCTCTTCATCAAGATAGCCCGGCACCAGCTCTGCGCCGTCTCTGGCATACGCAAGGATCAGCTGCAGCCCCCCGTCTACAGTAATCCTGTCACCCTGCTGTCTTCCCCTGCATGATGGCGCTGCATAATTACACCACCCTCCGTTTGCTTTATCTGCCTCAACATCATAATAATATGAGGCCTGCGGATAGGCGCCCTTTACATAGTAGGACGCCCCTCCGGGTTTTAAATCATAGACATAGGAAAACCCGTCCGGCGAAAATACCGCTACGCCGGTGGTGGTTGCCTCATCCATGCCCGCGTCCAGGAGCAGATCATAAAGCGGCACGCCTTCGTATTCGGCATACCAGTCACCAGAGCGGTTGGTGTTCATGAGGAGGAATTGCTGGTGGCTGGGCAAATTATTTTTTATTTCATCCAGGCTGTAGGTTATCCGGGGCGCAGGGACCTTGCCGGGATTGTCCTCCGGGTCACCGGGAAAAGTAAGAGCTGCTATCTCCTGTTTATTGGTGTAGGTATCGCCATCCGAATCTTTGCTCTCGATTGAGGCAAAAGCGCTTACG
>JAPLIX010000063.1:0-3713 GCA_026388865.1 Pseudomonadota bacterium
GCCGCGCGGCAGCTCGTCAATAAGCGCCTCAATCTGTTTTATGCCGGCGTATATGCGCTGATAATCTCCGTGCACCTGCTCGCAGCCGTCAGCCTGAATGAGGCCGATTATCTTTTCCTCAATGGCATTGAGGCTGTAGAACATGGAGCGATAGATGTTTTTGGTTCTCGGGTCGGTCCCTTCCAGGGCCTTCTCGATGACGCATATCCGCGCCGTGGTATAGCCGATCTGCACATGCTGGGTGTTGCGCTTGCTGTAGGTTTCCGGATACCGGTCGCAGTAGGCCTGGCCGATCTCAAGCAGGTCTTCCTTCTCCAGGGAAAAGCTGCTTTCAAGCGCTATGACAGCTTTCCGGAATTCCTCGAGCGTTTCCCTGCTTTTGAATATACCGGCGACTACAGAGCTCATGACCGTACTCTATGTTAGTGTTTTGTCAGCCAGACACTTCTGCCAAACCCAGGCAGTCCGCACAATGTCTTCAAGACTGAAGCCGGGCTTCCAGTCGAGTATCTTCTGCGCCTTGTCGCTCGAGGCGATGAGATAGGGCGGGTCTCCCGGCCGGCGCTCTATTTCCACCACCTTAAAATCCCGGCCCGTCACCCGGCGAACGGTTTCAAGCATTTCCCGCACCGTGAAGTCGGAGCCGCTTCCCAGGTTGAAATAGCTGGTCTGACCTCCATCAAGGAGATACTCCGCCCCCCTGATGTGGGCATCAGCGAGATCATTCACATGGATGTAGTCCCGCACGCAGGTGCCGTCTTTGGTATCATAGTCAGTGCCGAAGACCTTGATGCTCTCCCGCCTCCCCAGCGCCGCGTCAAGGATAAGCGGGATGAGGTGCGTCTCCGGCACATGGGCCTCGCCTATTTCCGCGTCAGGGTCGGCCCCGGCAGCGTTGAAATAGCGGAAGCGGATGCTCCTGAAATCATAGGCCTGCGCATAGTCTTCAAGTATCTGCTCCACCATGAGCTTGCTTTTACCATAGGGATTGATGGGGGCTTTGCGGTCCTCTTCTGCGATGGGCATCCGCTCCGGCATGCCGTAGACCGCCGCGGTTGAAGAAAAGATGAATTTATTCACTCCGTGTTTTCGCATCTGCTCAAGAAGCGTGATGGTGTTCTGCACATTGTTTTTATAATATTTCTCAGGCTCTGCCACTGATTCACCCACCTCGATGAACGCGCAGAAATGCATCACCACGTCGATTTTAAACCGGGTGAACACCAAGCTTAAACACTCCGCGTCGCCGATATCTCCCTGGACAAACTCTCCCCATTTGGCAAAGGAGCGATAGCCGTGTATCAGGCTGTCATACACGACAACGGAGAAGCCTCTTTTGTGCAGGAGCTTGCAGACATGAGACCCGATGTAGCCGGCGCCGCCTGCCACTAAAATGGCCATACAGGAATCCCTCGAATAAAAAAATTAACCGCAAAGACGCAAAGAAACGCGAAGCATGCCGAATCTGGAGCTCAGGAACTCATACAATAGAAAACAGAAAAGTTTCGGATTTGCCTTTTCTTAATTTTTTCAAAGGCTGGAAAGCAGTATAGGAGAATGAAATTTGGATGTCAAATAATAAGCTTATATGCAGGGATGGGCTGATCATTGCGCTTGCGGCTCAAGCAGCATGCGCGACAGCATCACGGCGTTTTTTGCCGCGGACCCGGCGTGGCAGTTGTTGAAGAAGACAAAGAGCGTACTGGTCTTTGCGCTAAGGTCACGGATCGGCGGCAGGAACTCCTTCAGCTCTTCTTCGCTGTAGAGGTAGTTGTAGCGCTCGGCAACCGGGGCATTGAACCAGTTTCTATTTCTGCCGTGGAGACGGAAATAGCCGATGGCAGATGTTGCGCGCGGCGCAAACGGCATGAGCCCTTCAAGCCGCGGCTCATCCACCGCGCAGTAGCCCATGGCGTTTTTCTGCAGGAAGTCAAAGGTCTTTTCTTTAAGCCAGCCGTGGTTTCTGAACTCAATCACCATGGGTATATCCCCGAGCCGCTCACGGGCTGTCTTCAGATAGTCGGCGTTCTCCTGCGTGGGATGGAATGAGAACGGGAATTGCATGAGGATGCAGGAGAGTTTTTTATCCGTAATGATCGGGCCGAGGGAGAAGATAAATTTTTCAAACACGTCCCTGTTGTCCAGAATTTTTCTGGTGGCCTTGTCCCGTATCTCGTGGGTCATGCCCCGGAATGCCTTTACCACGAATGAGAAATCAGCCGAGGTTTTGCGCGACATGCCCTCAAAGCTTTTTGCCGAGGGCAGGCTGTAGTAGGTGAAGTTCACCTCAAGCGCCTTGAAGCCAAGCTCCTGCTCGTAGAAGGCAAGCCACTTCTCTTTTGCCAGACCGGCCGGGTAGATGGTGCCCTTCCAGTCATCGAACGAAAAACCGCTGGTGCCGATTTTGGTCATAGAGGGCTATAGGACGCTGATTTGCTCAGATGCACGCTGATTTTATAACCTTAAATGCAGGAAGCAAGAAGAAACGATTCATTTAATGCTCAAATGGTTCAGCGGTTGCAAATTTTGTTACCCTACAAACAAGATAATTGCAATAGATTGTAGGGTAACTGTAAAATCCAGTGAGAATGCAGAATAGGGCGCGGTTCGACTGTTCGACAAGCCTTTCGGCCACGAGCTCAAGGCCGAGTGGCTCACGGGTCACGGCTCGCAGCAGGCAGATGAACGCGGATAATTTTTTTGTGCCTGTCATTGCGAGTCCGCCCAAGCGGAAGCGGCAATCTCCAGATTAACCTGATTGCAAATAATCTTTACTGATTAATATCTATACTGAATTATTGCGGCAATTTCAAAATTATTTTAAGCAAAACAAGCTTGACAGCAGATAGGTTTCTTTATATTAGGTGGCTGAATAGGAGCTGCGCTGTTTCTCTTTTGATTAAGCAGGCGGGAGGGCAGAGATCAGCGAGACAAAGAATTAATTAGAACTGCTCCATTTACCACAAAGGTTTCTGAACGGAAATCCCTCTTGACATCTCTTCCTTTTATTGTTTGATATATCCTCTGATGGGTCGGAAGGATGATGTGCTGCATGGAGGGAAAAATCATGATGACCTTACGTCTTTTTTCCAGAAAGTTTGAATCTGTTCCAGCCTCCACTTCCTGGTATCTCGCAGACCTCGGGGAGACGCGAGGCAGCCAGGAGTTGTTTACCCGGCAAGCTCCGCAACGTCTCAAAGCTCTCCGGGAACACGCCCTCATTGAAAGCGCCGTTTCTTCCAACCGGATTGAAGGTGTGGAAGTCGACAAGTCCCGCATTGCTACCATCGTCTTTGGCAAGCCGTTGCTGCGCGATCGGGATGAAGAGGAGTTCCGGGGATACAGGCAGGCATTGACGTTGATTCATGAGCAGGAGGCGAAACTGCCTGTCTCAGAAGAGACCATTTTGAAACTCCACCACCTGACACGAGGGGAGATATGGGATGCCGGAAAATACAAAGAAAAGGACAGCGACATCATCGAAAAATATCCAGACGGTCGCTCGCGGGTCCGCTTCAAAACAGTTGCGGCGGCAGATACGCCGGCCTGCATAAAGGAGTTGGTGAAACTATACGATGACGCCAACGAGGAGCGCAAAATCCCTCCCCTTCTGCTCTTGGCGGCCTTCAACCTGGATTTCCTTTGCATTCATCCATTCCGCGACGGAAACGGGCGTGTTTCTCGGCTCCTTTTGCTCCTGCAATGCTACCATC
>JAPLIX010000063.1:3746-5288 GCA_026388865.1 Pseudomonadota bacterium
GGAACGTCTCATTGAGCAGAACAAGGAACGCTACTACAAAACCCTGGAGCAAAGCTCCCACGGGTGGCAAGAAGGGAAACACGATCCCTGGCCATACATCAACTACACCCTTTTCATTATCAAGACCGCATACAGTGAATTCGAGGAACGCCTTGGTCAACTCCAAAGTCCTAAAGGAGAGAAAACAGGCTTCGTGATTCAAGCTATCGGTAGGACTCTTGGCCCTTTCCATATTGCCGAGCTGCAGAAGGAATGCCCCTATGTCAGCGTGGACATGATCCGGCGTGTGTTGAAGAACCTACGGGAGAAAAATCAGGTGGAATGCCTGGGCCGCGGCCAAAATGCCCAGTGGCGCAAGACAAGCAAGTGGCAATTGGGTAATACCCAATGAATTGGGCAAGGAATTGGGTAATGACCGGAGGGAGAGTCCGCCGCCTTACTGTAAAATCAAAGCGCCGGACGCTTTCTGCGGAATTTGCACACACCGGGTACCGGACAGCCCTGCCAGAAGAGAAAGCGCTGGCGGCCGAAATCAGCGAGACAAAGGATTAATTAGATCCGTCCCATTTATTAGCTTGACACCCTCGCGCACTATGCAAGCTCAGGGTTATAAAATGTAATCGTGGTATTGTTGGTTATGTGCAACGGCATTGAAGCTGTACAACAAAAGGCCAACGACAACAGGAAAAGGAGGAAAGAATGATCTATAAAAATTATAAGCGTAACCATGTTATCCTTCCGGGACGTGAGGATGCCTTGGAAAGTTTTCTCAAACAAAACTATAAGGGTATGCAGCATAAGTGGAAGCATGGGTTTAATTCTCATAGCGAAGACGCCTTAACTTGGTCTTGTTTCGATCTATTGTCAAATTTTCCACTGTCAAAAAAAACAGAGGCATTGAACGAGATATTTGAGGATGCTTATAATGGGAAAAGCAAGTTATTGTTCAAGCACGGCCAATTTCAAGAAGATCAACTCCAAATACATATTGGCAAACAATATACCGGTCTTTCTTCAAATGATTCTACCGAAGTAGATGCGAGCATTGAGTTTCCGGGTAGCTTGATATTCTTTGAGGCAAAATTATATAGCTCTGTGAGTCTGGCGACTCCTCCAGAAAAGCCGTATGACCAGATTGTGAGAAAACTTAGAATTGGTCTGGACTCGCCTTTAAAAGATAGCCGAGAGTTTTACTTTATCTTCCTCGATATAGCACCATTGGAAAAATTGATGAAAAGAAAAACTAAATCCGAAGCGCTTGCTCCATCAAAAAAAGGATTTGAAGATAAATGGAAGAGTGCCTGGTTATTCAATTATTATAAGTTTGGAAGAAATAATAGTTTAAGTCCTCTGAAGGCGGCACTTAAAGGAATAGATACTCCACCCATTCAATCCGTTGCTGAAAATATGGGATGGCTGACATGGAGCGACTTATTTAAAAATATTTGGTTCATTCGTGTTTAAGTTGAAAGACGTGGATTCAACAGTCCACAGTGCTGATGAATTTTCAGTAAAAAGTATTTCACATCACGATAGCCATAC
>JAPLIX010000503.1 GCA_026388865.1 Pseudomonadota bacterium
AACTCAATAATCTTTTTTATCATTGCCCGCCCCCGGTAACGGCCTGGAGAGCCGCTTTCAAAGAGGACTCTGAATCCACCAGGAAATTTGACGAGGTGACGACCCGGTCGCCCGGCTTAAGGCCCGAGAGCACTTCAAAATAACCTTCACTGCGCAGCCCGATGGTGAGCTCCACGGGCTTGATCTCATTGCCCGCACCTTCGGTAAAAACATAGCTGCGGGTGCCGGTGCGCATGACCGCTGATTCAGGCACGGCAAGCTTCCGGCCCAGGTTATAGCTGAGGCGGGCGTCCCCGTACATTTCAATTTTTAACAGCAGTTCAGGATTATTGATATTGAGCCGCGCCTTGAGCGTGCGGGTCTGGGGATCAAGGTACGGGAACAGGAAACTCACGTTTCCGGAGAAGCTTTTGCCGGGCCAGTAGGAAAGGCTGAACGTCACTGGCATTCCCACCTTCACATAGGGCAGGTCTGATTCATAAATGTCCGCCTCTGCCCAGACCACTGAAAGGTCAGCCACTACCATAAGGGGCTCGCCGGGCATTATTTTCTGGCCGGGCAGGACCTTTTTCTCAATCACATAGCCGCTTGACGGCGCGTACAGGGTGAGATACTTTTCCACCTCGCCTGTTTCTTCGAGCCGGTCAATCTGCTGCTTGCTGATGTCCCAAAGCTTCAACCGCTTGCGTGCAGAGTCAATCAGCTTTTTCCCGCCTTCAGCAATGGAGGCATCAGCACTGTGGGATAAATTTTTTGCAATAGTGACGGCAGTCAGATATTCCTGCTGTGAAGAAACCAATTCCGGGCTGTATACCGTGAGCAGTGGCTGGCCTTTTTTTACTTCCTGGCCGGTTACATTCACATAGAGCTTATCAACATACCCGTCTATTTTGGCCGTGACCGTGAACATCCGTGTTTCATCAGGGACAATGCGGGCGGAGGTTCTCAGTTCCTTTACAATATCTCTCATTTCTGTGCTGCCGAATGTGAGCCCCATATGTTTTTTGTGGTACTCACTGATATTCACGGTGGCTAATCCTGATGGTGTGCCCGAGGACTTTTCTTCCGTCTCAAACGGCACCATGTCCATGCCCATGGAATCCTTGCCCGGCTTATCGCTCACTTCATTGGGGTTCATGGTGGAGCGGTACCTGGTTTTTTTAGCCGGAGACGAGCCTGCTGCCGGGGAAATCTTCTTCTGCTCCACCAGTCGCATGCCGCAGATGGGGCAGTCGCCGGGCTTGTCAGAAGTAATCTGCGGGTGCATGGGGCAGGTGTAGACCTTTTTGTGCTGGTGCTCAGCCTGTTCGCTTTTTGCCTGATTCTGCGGCCCTGCCTGCTGTTGACATGCAGTAAATAGAAAAGCAGACACCAGCACAAAACATAAACCATAGCGTGTAATTTTATTTTTCATGGCATGGTCTTCCTTTCTACTTAATGAGCATTGTCAAAATTTAACCACAGAGGACACTGAGAAATTTTGTATTTTCACGATGCTATGAACAGTCCTCAGTCATTTTCCTCTGTGTCCTCATCATGTTCCTTGATTCTGGCGCATACAGACTGATTGAACCCCTGGCTCTCTACTTATCAATATCCCCGGTAACAAGGTGTACAATCATTCTTCATGTTTCGCATGTAATGTCTATAATATGCAGATAGCGAATTGCGAAAACTTATATGCAAAACAGCAGGTTCTATTTTGGAGAACACAGAGTTATTCTCTGCGTTCTCTGTGGTTTCATGCCTTCTCTTTTTTTCATAAAGCTTTTTACATTACCTACTTATGGCCGGTATGATCATGCTGCGCCGCGCTGTCAGCGGCTGCTGCGGTTTGAAACAATCTTTTTCCCACCACAAGCTCAGAGAGCTCCTTTTCATAATCCGCAAGCAGCTCGCTTGACTGGGGCTCAAAATTACAGAGCGTAATCTGGGCGTCAATAAGGGCAAGAAAATCAACGGAGCCGACTTCGTAGGCTGCAAGCGCAGAGTTCAGCGACTGCGTTGCCTGGGGGATGATGCCGGTCTGGTACAGCTGTATAAGACTTGCTGATCGTTGCGCTTTCGCCACATGATCGTGGATCTTGTATGCGATTTCGTTTTTTACGGCAGCATATTGTGCTTTGGCTTCCTCCAGCTGGTGGAAAGTTTCCGCGACCTTTTTGTCCTGTTTGTTTTTAAACCACAGAGGAATCTTAAACCCGACGAAAAAAGAAAATACATCGGGACGATCAAATGACTGCCCCGGGACTTTAACCAGTGCGTCTGAAGTTGTGCCATTTTCATTCAGGACCGCGCCGGGTAAAATACTGCCTGCTTCCCGGTAGCCCTCACGCTGGCCATACATGGCAGTCACGTTGAAACTGGGAAAGTACTGTTTTTTTGAAAGCTTGTAATCAGCTTCATTTTTCGCAATCAAGTTCTGCAGGCTTTGCAGGACCGGGTTTTGCGCCAGCGCCATCGTGCGCAGTTCTGCCTCGTTGATGGCTACCGTTCTTTTTGTTATGACGGCAACTCCGTCCAGCGGGGCCGATGGCTCACGATTGAGGAGCCGGTTCAGTTCTGCGACATATGATGTTTTTTTCTGCTCAAGCTCAACCAGACGCTCAATAAATTTTGACTGCTCCACCTCGGCCTTGAGGATGTCCTGCTGCAAACCTTTGCCGACCTCGTATTTTTTCTGCGCAATTTCAACAAACTTTGCCATCAGGCCTTTATTCTTCTCCGCAGTCCGCATGTGCGCGTAATTGATATACAGATCATAGTAGGCGGTTTTTACATCCCTGATGAGCTTTAGCTTGCCGTCATCAAGCAGCCTGTCAGAGCTTTTGGCATCCTGGATTGCCATGTTTTCCTTCAGCGATGTGATGCCCGGCATCGGTATGTTCTGGCTGATGGCAATCTGTTTCATTGTCATGTCGATCTTGTTGAACTTGAAGTTGTCAGTGTTCAGATTGGCAACACCGAGGGACAACTCCGGGTCATCCCAGGATTTTTCCTGGGGCGGCCGCTGCCACATGGCATTTCGTTTCTGCTGCAGAGCCGATATTTCAGGATTTACCTTCAAGGCTTCCTGGATGAGTTGCTCAAGGTCCAGCTGTTCTGAGGCGCGGCAGCTGCCTTCTGACTGAAGAAAAAGAAAACTGCTGATAATGGATAGAATAAGTAGTCGCTTCATAAAGCTTTCATCCCCTCCGCTGCGCATGATTGTATTAGTATGAGCAGGGCTGCCAGACTGTTAAGCCCGTTACTCTATTACGAAGCCGCTGAATACATAGGGATATAGTTTGTTATAATTAATCAGAAAAAATCCAACACCCGCAACAAAGGTATCCAGGGAGACGCCGGTCATCGCGGTGAACGCGTCCAGGGTTTCAAAGCCCATGCGGAACCCGACGATATAATAGGTAGCGCCGAAAAAAAACGGGGCTGCAAAATAGAACCCGTGGCCATCCATGCCCATTGCCTCAACACCGCCATCTGTTTTAAACGTTACATGAAGATGGGTTAATCCCGCATCATCAAGATCATAGAAATTATTGTTCGGGTATGTCAGCAGATACAGCGCATAGGTTTTTCCCGTTACCGAGTAATCCTGCGCCAGGGCGCTGCCGGCAAAAGCCGCTGCCAGCAGCAGCGCGCTCAGGCAAAAAATAATTCTTCTGCTTTCCCCTTTATTCATCCCGCACCTCCCTGATTAATGATTATGACCGCACTGTGGCCTTTCATTGAGCGGATGATTAACGGTTTCTTCCGCCGCGGTGCCCGCCGCCGTTCCGCATATTATCCCAGTTGTCTTGCCACTGCTCGCGCCGATTTTGCTGCCGCTCTCTCATGTTGTTCCAGCCATCCTGCCAGCGCTCCTGCATGTTGCTCCCGTTATTGCGCCAATGGTCACGGCGGTCATCCCAGTTTTTGCGCATAGTGTTGAATGTTTTATTCCAGTTACCGTGGCCTCCCTGACGGGCATCGGAAGGCATTACCCACATTGTTTAACAAGCGGAAGATCCTTTGGCACGTGCAGGTACCTATGGGTACTTATTCCTGTCATATACTATGAAACTGCTCTGCCAAGGGCTATAAAAAGATGACGGGTATTAATTCCCGGGTCATTTTTTTCTTTGGCGATCTCCTCGGCAGCATTGATTATGCTCTGCAACCTCGCGCGGGTCATGTCCCTATTGAGCATGAGTGCCGACAGGGCATGAACGGTATGCTCGCACCACAGGGCATGTATGAGAGGAGTTACTTCGTCAAGACATTTGTTGAGCTCCTTTTCAACTGCCTGTTCCTCGCATTCAGCGCCGAATATTGGATCACATTCAAGACAGGCGGCATAGTGAATCATAATTTCCCCCTGTTCCTTCGGGGTCTTATCTTTCTCCCTATTATACTCCGGGTTTTCAGCCATATCAGCCGCGGCAATATCGAGAATGGTTGTGGTAACGCCCTTTAGTCCGCCCGTTTTAGCCATCTTTTTGCGAAGCGTCACAGGACCAACAATCTTCTCGCAAACAGACGGACTTTTGACCATCTCCTCTGCCCTCCGTTGAATCTTGAGAGCAGAGCTTAACGGGACCGTTCCATCAGAAAGTGAAGAGCTGAGATTGAACCGGGCATGGCAGCACCAGGGTACGGTCTCTGCTTTGCGCAATGTGTCGCGATGCATCCCGCTTACATATTGATTTCTTTTACACATCTCGCTTAAATTTTTATTGCATCTGCGGCACATATTAATGTACATGAGTGCCCGCTCGGGAATCCAGCCGGTATCTCTTTTTTTCTCAAACGTAGCGATAGATTCCTTCTGGAACTTCTGCTCGCCTATTTCTTCGCGATATTTATTAAGACAGATAGATGAACAGTACATTTTATCATTTAATTCTATGGGATAATTGGTTGCTTGCTCGCAGATAACACAGGTAGTTGGCTTCTGGCTGCTGGTTTCTAATTGTACCACTGCTCTTTTCTCCTCTATATTAGTTTTAATATACTTTCCCTTTTATTTTATATCCATGGGATTCAATTGCTTTTTCAAAATCTTCCCGTTTATAATCAGCAACAGGATATGCCACAGTTATGCTTCGTTCCGAAAAATTGACAGAGAATTCTATTCCGGCAAATTTTCTCATCTCGTTTTCGAGAGTTCTTGCACATCCCGTACAGGTCATGCCAATAATCTCAATTGTTTCCCGGGTGGTTTCTTTTGTTATGTCCATAGTACCTCCCCCGCAACAGTGTGTTTTCTTTCTTTTAAATTCTGCGTTTCCGCTCTTCGTATAGTGATTCCGTTAGTGGCGCATTCCGCTGCGGTGCCCGCCGCCATTCCACATGTTGTTCCAGTTGTCCCGCATTTGCTCGCGCCGATTCTGCTGCCGCTCTCTCATGTTGTCCCAGCCATCCTGCCAGCGCTCCTGCATGTTGCTCCCGTTAT
>JAPLIX010000553.1 GCA_026388865.1 Pseudomonadota bacterium
CCCCCGGGGCCAGCTCCAACAATTACTAAATCATATTTCTTCATGATAGCGATTCGTCCTTTAGGTCCCACTTATTATCAAGTTATTATTACGGAAGAGTGAAAGTCCCCTTTGCAATGAGATTCTTAACTATTTCTTGATAATGTTTTATGGTTTTTTGATGGTCCCAAGGTGGGTTATGTAAATATAAATTTTTTGGCCATACTGCTTTCTCATAAATTTTACCCCAAGGCTCTATAAGATGCGGCAATAATGAAAAAGCCGATTCAGTCCTATAGTTACGCACTTCAGCAACATTGATTGTAGCCACGACATATGTTTGCTCAGTAGTTGGAGCTCTGCCTAAAATTCTCCCCTGATAGTCAACGATCATTGATTGTCCACCACCGAGAGGCGGTGTTGGATATCGAGCTTCTGGATCTCTAAAATATGGTCCTATATTAGGGGCAATAATATAACAGCAGTTGTCAATAGCTCGTGCCCTATTTTGCAATTCAAAATAATCCCGAAATGTACGCATAGCACTTAGTGAAGTCTTGTAAATTATTTCTGCACCATTCACTGCAAGCGCTCTGGCTGTCTCGGGAAATCTTGACTCATAACAGATGATAGTTCCTATTTTACCTAACTCAGTTTCGGTAACAGGGTACAACGCCTCTATTCCATCTCCCATCTTTTCGATCCATATATCCCAAATATCATAAGGGGTGGTTGAATGCTCAATGGGGAAAACCCTTGTTTTTCTGTGCTTGTGGATAATCTTGCCTTCTGGTGAAATTATAAAGGCGGTATTGAAAAATCTGTCCTTGATGAGATCTGGCTCAAGAGCCTTTGCACAGGCAATAATATAAATTCCATATTGTTTAGCTTTTTTTGCTAAAATTTCTGTTTCATCCCCCGGAATAGAAATGGCAATTTTTTCACAATATTCAACAGAATCCATATTGGTCATCTCATCATAAAACCCCTGGATGGCACCCTCAGAAAATGCCACAAGCTTTACAGGTCCCTCCAATGACCCACCAAGTATTCCAAAATCTATACATTCTTCAAGGTGCTTGAGATTGATCCGGATTTCTTCACGATTGCGGCATCCTATAATTTGACTTTGAATGGCTACAGCATTAAATGGTTTAATCATTAATTTCTCCAAATTAAATATGTTATAGTTTTAATTGCTGAGCTCTTGTGAAAGTTTAGCACTTATCTTTTCAACTTCTTCCTTTGAGGGTTCAACCACTTTCTGGAATTTTGGATAATATTCGGGCACTTTTATCAACGCATCAAACCCAATAACCTCACCTATTAGCTTATTCTTTTGAGGACCCTCTAACTCTTCTGGAACCGACGGATCTTCAAACATAGCCAATACTTTTTGAGAAATACTATCCCGAATAGGCTGGCATCTCGTCCAGAGAGCCCAACCTATCTCCTGGATGTCATAAGGATTGATGTCAGGGCCTACTACGACAACAAATTTATAAACCCCAGGTAATCGAGGCATGCTCCAAAGTGCATTCATTACTCGTTTGCCTATTTCAGGTTCACGATCTGCTCCATCAATGGCAAGTTGGATAACAGTGATACCAGGGACTGGCATCGTTATATCTTTAACTTCTGGAATGTGACTACGAATACTTTCTAAAAGGTATCTATTTAAAAAAATGATGTACTGATGGTCCCAAGGTGGTTTGCTTTCGGTTGTTGCATACCAGAGAGGATTTTCTCTGTGAGTTATGCATTTTATCCTAATTGATGGGAGCACATATCCAAAGTCTAAATATCCCATACCATGGGCATGTCCCCAGTTTAGCTCATCTGTTCCAGGAATTACCTCTCCCTCCAACACCCACTCCGCCGAAGCAGGAACTAGTAGGTCAACGGTCTCACATTTGACAAGTTCCACCGGACCCCCTCGCATTGCTCCAGCAAATGCAAATTCGTCTTTGCCATAGGGCATATCTGTGCAAGCTGCTGCGTGTATGGTCGGATCACATGGACCGACAATCGCCACTTCCAGCGGTTTTCCCATTTTTACTGCTTTTGCGAACTGCCTGCCTATGTGAGAAAGGGGTGGATTCCAAAATATATATCCTTGTAGGCATCGTTTTCTTTTTTCTTCAGAATACAAAGCCCCTGTTTGTGGGTGTGTGTCAAAGAATCCATACCGATACCAACCAACATTTTTTTCACCAGTTTCTGGGTCTTTTGATACAGTTACCAATCCTGTTATAAACGCTTGTCCTTCTGTAAACCATACTTTTGGAATTTGCTTCCTCAGGTCAATATTATGTTCCTTTATTATGACTTGTTTGCACGGACCGTTTGGTATAACTTTTGGCTCTGGCCATGACTCCTTCATAACGCGTGTTTGTATTGCGGAAGCTTCCTCCCATTTTTTTGTCCCCATAATCATTGCCGTTCTTTCAGGAGATCCAAACAAATTTATGATTAATGGAACTCCTGGGGTGTTATACCCCTCAAGATTATCAAGTATGACAGGCCCTATATCCTTACTTATAAGATAACGCGACAAAGCGCCCAGTTCTGTATCCGGCCATCCGCACTTAATAGAAGTCTAAAAAGATATAGCATTATGGAAAAATTTTCGTATACCCTAACCTTAACAGGTTACCGTGGTTTCAGAGCTGTTACTGAAGCCAGAGCAGATAAGGATGATTAGATTTTAATAAACGTGAAACCAATCTTCTGGAATCACCGTTTGGATCACAGGCAAGAGCAACCCCATTATTCATGATGTTTGCAATGAGCCATCTTCCCCCGAGCAGGAGATAATTTTCTGAAAGGTCTTCTACATCTGCTTTTAAGTCAGACATATTTACATGAATTATTTGAGCTACTTTCCTCTTTTGCTCTATTATGTTTAAAGTGCGTAACTGGTCATCTCTTTTATTATAATTTTCTATACTGATCATTAAGTTGCCAAGTACCCTCCATCAATTGATAATTCAATACCTGTGACATATGATGATTCATCCGAGGCTAAATACAATGCGCCAAACGCCATGTCCTCAGGGGTTGCAATTCTTCGTAGTGGAATGATTTTCTTCATCAATTCGTTAATCTCTTCTGGACCACTTAATCCTGCTATCTTTGCCTGCATAGTAGTATTTCTTAAAAGCATGTCAGTAGCGACTGCCCCTGGCAGTATGCAGTTGACACGAATATTATCTGGAGCAAATTCTACAGCGAGTGCCTTGGTTAAGGCTATAATCCCGCCTTTAGAGGCACAGTAAGCAGACCAACATGCACCTCCGTATAGACCGAGCCCTGATGACATATTGATGATAACCCCCACACCATTTTTTTTCAGATGGGGTGCTGCATATTTTGAACAAAGGAATGTACCCTTTAAATTCACGTCTATAGTTACGTCCCATTGCTCCTCAGTTAACTCCGCAATAGGACCCACAAAACAAACACCGGCATTGTTGACCAAAATGTCGAGGCTGCCATATTCAGCAGCAATGCTATTTACAGCTTTTTCTACATCTCTTGTGTTAGAAACATCTGCCTGAATAAACTTTGCAATACCGTTTATATTCTCAATCAACTGGACTGTCTGTAACCCCGCCTCTGGTATAGAATCTATAACTCCAATTTTTGCTCCCTCTTTCGCAAAAAGCATCGAAATAGCACGTCCGATTCCTGCCCCAGCACCTGTAATTAATGCAGCTTTATTCATTAACTTCATTAATGTTATCCTTACCTTTTGACATTTTAATTAATCAGTTTTCATCTGAATCATTAATTTTTATCTAATTATCATATACTCTCAGGGATAATAGTTGGTGGGCACTGTAGGATGTGAATAGAGAAATCCTCCATCCACAAAAATTGTTTGTCCTGTGACAAAATCCGAATCTTTTGACGCAAGAAAAAGTGCAGGACCCACTACATCCTCTGGCTGCCCAACTCTATGTAAGGGAATAGCATTTTTTGCAAACTCTCTGCATTCAGGAATATCTAATAACGGTTTAGTTGCTGGAGACTCTATAAGGCCTGGGCCAATGGCATTGACATTTATATTATATTTCGCAAATTCAATAGCCATTGCTTTTGTAAGCATTATAATTCCAGCTTTAGAAACATGATAATTTGGAGCAATGCCGATATAAACCTCCCCAGATATCGATGATATGTTAATTATCTTTCCACCCCGGCTTAATCTAATCATCTCTTTTACTGCATATTGGGAACAAAGAAGAACCCCTTTAAGGTTTACCGCCAAAACCTGATCCCATGTATCTTCACTTATTTCCTGGCATGTTAGTGGTGGCTCACCAACCATAGCAGCATTATTAACAATAATATTTATTTCCTCGAATTCTGCTATAGTAATATCAATAAGCCTTTTTACATCCGATGCTTCTGCAACATTAGTTTTCACCACTATAGCTCGTCTTCCCAGCATCTCTATTTCATCAGCAACCGATTCCGCACCCTCAAGATTTATATCTCCAATTGATACGTGTGCTCCCTCTTTAGCAAACCCTACTGCAATAGCCCGACCAATGCCTGAAGCTGCTCCTGTAACTATGGCAACTTTATCTAATAATCTCATGTGTATGGCTTTATCCAAAAGCGTGGATTATATGTTCAGTGAAAATCTTTTTAGTATCAGTGTTAGTGTTCGCCATGAGCTATTAGTCCACAATTAAAAAACCGCTGAAGGAGGATAACTCAAGGCAATAATCACCTCAGGTGAAATTCCCATACCGTGTGCGATCTGTATTGCCTTATCCTTGAGAGTGATATATTCAAGCCATTTGCTGTTTCGTTCAGTTTTGAGCTTTGTTTCTTTTTCGCTAAAATTAATATCTTTTCGCTTTTTGAGAATAGTTATGTAGGTATTAAAGAA
>JAPLIX010000471.1:0-341 GCA_026388865.1 Pseudomonadota bacterium
GCACTATTTCCTCTGCGCGCTTCACATAACAGGCGGTCCCCAGGCACACCCTGATGACATGCCTGCCGCGCGGCTTCATGGTGAAAAAGGAATAGAAGGATACCACGCCGTATACCATGCTCGGCGATATTTCAAGGCCCTCGGCCATGCGGCGTTGAATATCTGCCGGAAGATAGCCGCAGATTTCCTGAGCCCGCTGCAGCGCGGGGATGAGTGCGCCGGGTTTACCCTTATGCTCGGCAATCACCTGGTCCAGCGCGGCGATCATCTCCTGCGTGATAAAAGAAAGGGGGTTCCCTTCGGCGGTTTCTTGTTCAGCGGTCTGCATATTCATCTCCGTC
>JAPLIX010000471.1:346-5812 GCA_026388865.1 Pseudomonadota bacterium
AAAAACTGCTTTTCAAAAACTTGTTAGCGGTCAACTTCTCCCAGAACAATATCAATGCTGCCGATAATGGCGACCATGTCTGCTATCATCTGTCCTTTTGCCATGGTGCACAGCGACTCAAGATTGGCAAAGCTGGGGGCGCGTACCTTCAGGCGGTAAGGCTTTGGGCCGCCGTCGCTTCTGATATAAAAACCCAGCTCGCCGCGCGGTGACTCAACCGCGGCATACACTTCCCCTTCCGGGACGCTATACCCTTCCATCATGATTTTGAAATGATGAATCAGGCCTTAAATCGTCGTTAAAACGCGCTCTTTCTCCGGGGGCACCACCAGGGGCGATCGTAGCCGCTGTAGGGCAGGTGTTTTCTTAAGTCCCAGTCAATGCCGCTGGCCCGCAGGCCCGGGCCGCTTAAGCCCAGCGCAATGGCCTCGTCCCCGCTGATGATGCCCACGCCCTGGGTGCGGCGCTTCCAAATGGGGTTTTCGGTGAGCAGGGCTTCATACATATCAACCTTTTCATAAAACCCAGACAAAAATTTCCGGGCCCGCACTAAAAAGCTTTTCGGCACATCCGCTGCTACGCCGCCTACCCGGAAATAGGCCAGGTGCATGCGCGCGCCCCAGACCTCTTCATACATGTCAAGTATTTCTTCGCGCTCGCGAAACATATAGAGCAGCGGGCTCATGGCCCCGATGTCCAGCGCATGGGTCCCCAGCCAGATTAAATGGCTCTGGATTCTGGTCAATTCACTGAGTAAAACACGCAGTGCCGCCGCGCGTTCAGGTATCTCGATACCCAGCAGCTTTTCTACCGCCAGCACATACCCGAGATTGTTGATGAGCGGTGAACAGTAGTCCAGGCGGTCCATCAGGGGAATCACCTGGTTGTAGGTCATGTGCTCAGCCAGTTTTTCCACGCCGCGGTGCAGGTGGCCGATAACCGGCTCCGCGTTTACAATCACCTCGCCATCCAGCTCCAGGATTACCCGCAGAACCCCATGGGTTGAGGGGTGCTGAGGTCCCATGTTCAAAATGAGATGCTCGCTGCCTGCCGTTTCTGCTGCAATCGGTGCCGCCATAGTTACTTCTCCCCTCTGAGCGGATATTCCTTGCGCAGGGTCTCCTCTGAGCGGATATTCCTTGCGCAGGGGATGTCCGCTGAATCCATCCGGCGTAAGGATTCTTTTTAAATCCGGGTGCCCCGCAAAAGTTATGCCCAGCAGGTCATATGCTTCTCGCTCATACCAGTTCGCCGCCGGCCAGATGCCGGCCACCGAGGGCAGTTCAATGCCCCGGTCTATGCGCACCTTGATGCGCACGCGGCTCCGGTGCTTCATGCTCAACAGATGATACACAACTTCAAAGGCCCCGGCAGCACAATCAACGCCGGTCAGATCCGATAAAAAGGTGAAGGCAAGGGCTTCCTGGTCCCGCAGCTGCCGGGCAACGGCAAGCAGCTGTTCCGGCAGCACGGTTATGGTCAGCTCGCCGCAGGCTTCCGTTACTGCGGCCAGCCGGTCTCCCAGATGCGTGGTCAGTTCCTCTTTCATGGCGTCGTGCCCCGAATGGTTTCGCGCGCTATCTTTTCCTGCAGCTTTATAATCCCCCACAGCAGGGCCTCTGGCCGTGGCGGACAGCCGGGAACATAGACATCAACCGGAAACAGCTCATCAACGCCCTGCACTACGGCGTAGCTTTTAAACATGCCGCCGCTTGCGGCACAGGCTCCCATGGCGATTACCCATTTGGGGTTGGGCATCTGGTCGTAGATGAGTTTCACGATCGGGGCCATTTTCTGGGTGACGGTTCCGGCTACAATCAAGAGGTCCGCCTGCCGCGGTGATGCTCTGAATACTTCTGATCCGAACCGGGCGATATCATAACGAGAGGCCGCAGTGGCCATCATCTCGATGGCGCAGCAGGCCAGGCCGAAGGTGGCCGGCCAGATGCTGCTCTTGCGTGCCCAGTTGACCACTTTGTCCAGGGAGGTGGTCAGGACAGTATCTCCTAAATATTCCTCGATCCCCATTCCAAGGCCCCTTTCTTCCATATGTAGATAAAGCCTATTAACAGGATCCCGACAAACAGCACCATCTCAATCAGGCCGAATAATTTAAGGCTTTTATAGATCACTGCCCAGGGATATAAAAACATTGCTTCAATATCAAAAACAATGAACAGCATGGCAATGATATAAAATTTTATGGGAAACCGCTGCCGTGCATTGCCGGTAGGGATGTTGCCGCACTCATAGGCCATAAGCTTTTCGCTGGAGTCCTGGCGTTTGCCCACCAGCCGGGATAAAATAACGACCACCACGCAGAATGCCGTTGCTAGCGCAAGCATGAAAAGTATTGGGATATATCCTTCGTTCATGGTTCTGCTCCTGGTGATAAAAGAAAAAACGGTGAACCGGCAAACAGATATTAATTATGTTCTTGGGTGATTTATATTACCGGGTTGTCCTAAGGGAAGTTTACATTTTTTGCACGCGCTGGCTAACGAGTTATTAATCTGTAAACATGACGGGCACACCAAAACTTTTTCTGTAGTTCTTGATGTGAGCCCTGAGGAGAAAACGGCAATTCCCGCAATAGCGATTCCTACCCCGGCAAAATACAGGCTTTCGCGGGGTATGGGGTTAAGCTGAACGATATAATTCAGCTTGGTGAAAACAATACCGACGATACAACACAGGATTCCGGTCACCCCTTTTTTAGAGCAGCTGAACTTTGGTAACATAAACGGCAGTAATGATAGCCGTGGTAATAACCCCGGCTATATTCGGACCCATAGCATAGGGCAGAATAAACGCCTCCTCGTTCACGGCGTTGGCGCACTTATGGGCCACCTTTGCCGTAGAGGGAACACAGGAAACACCGGCAATCCCGATGAGCGGATTTATTTTTCCCCCGCTTAGCCAGCAGGCAAGATAACCACCCAAAAGCCCGCCTATGCCCGAAAGAAACAGGGCCACAAAACCCAAGACGATTAGTTTAAACATTTGTGGGTTTACCACTATGTCTGCGCTGAGTAGGCAGCCCAGTAAAAAACCCAGAAACAGGGTTGAGCCGGTTAAAATAACCTCATCAGCAAAATTAATAAATCTGGATATTTTTGATTCTTTAATAATGACCCCGAGAAAAAAGCTCACAAATAGGGGCGCTGCCACGGGAAAAAGAAGGCTTAAAACTGTTCCGGCTACGATGCTGAATGATATCTTTTCTCCTGAAGATACTTTTATTATCGTCATTTCCTTCATCGGTATTCCGCGAATTTTTTTGGGAACCATTAACTTGATAATGTATGGATAGCCGGAATAGACGATACTTAGATAAATATAGGAAATAATAGAAATGGGAACAAAGAGATTTTTTGCCAGCTGCAGGGACGCAAATAAAACCATTGGCCCGTCTGCTCCGCCGATTACCGCAATGGCCGCAGATTCCTTTGGTGTAAAGCCCATGGCGATTGCTACTGGAAAGGTTAAAAACGTTCCGAGCTCCGCTGGTATTGCAAGCATCAAGCTCAGTTTTGGATTTCCGATGAAAAAGTCGAGCTCGGTAATGGCCCCGATGCCGAGAAATACCATACAGGCAATGAGCCCGTTGGAAAACGTAAGCGCATATATGGGCTGGAGAAAATAGACCTGCAGGGCATTAATGTGGTCTGTAGGAGTGTTTACCATGGAATCAAGAAACATGGTCCCGAGCTTTTGTTTTGACGGGTCTGCCAGATCAGGCATCATAAGTATGCCCGCATTTACCATACAGATGCCCACGCCCATGGGCACCATTATTAACGGTTCCAAAATATCCTTACACCCCAGATAGAGAATTAAAAATCCCAAACCAATCAGAAATACTCGCGCTATCGCCATTTCGGTCGGCATTTGAGAAAAAGACAATAATCCCGGAAAAACATTTATCAACTGTTCCATTATTCATTTATCCCTTTTTTGTAAACTTACCAATAATCACAATCATAACCCATACCAGCATGGTTATTGCTGTCATCAGCATGTAAACATTCAGCGCAAATTTAAAAGCATCCCAGACGCTCATTGACTTTTCCTTTAGCTGATTACAATTAACTCTTCTTCTTTTTGCACGGCCGTTCCTGCCGTTACTTTTATTTCTGAAATAGTTCCGTCAACCTTTGCTTTTATTTCCTGTTCCATTTTCATCGCTTCTAAAATAATTAAAACATCCCCCTTTTTTACTGTCTGTCCCTGACTGCATTTAACGGCAATAATTTTACCCGGCATCGGGGAAGTTACTGATTTTCCTCCACCTATAAAAGCTGTCTTGATAGGCGCGGAGCTTGTCGTTACCGGATTTTGTGCTTCTCTTCTATTTTCAACGGCCGCGGGTTCTCCTTCGGTCATTTCTTCAACTTCTGCCTCAAATATTTTTCCCTCTATCTTTATTTTAAACTTTCGTACCGACATGCCCCGACTCCTTTCTATTCATGAATATGTAATTCTTCTTCTCATGATATCCTGTCTTCCTGAAATTCTCCAGGAAGAAACTTTTTCCTGTTTCACCGCAGGAACAATATTTTTTATCTTAAAGGGAGTTCCTTCCATCATCATGGCAATTGCCGCAAAAATGGCCGGTTTTTCATATTCATACTCTTTTTTATTTATTTGCACGGGCTGCGCTTGTTTTTTATCTTCTGCTCGATATTTAAAAAACCCATAGATGAATGTTATAATAACAACTATCAGGGTAATAATACTTACTGGTTCAATAGTAATTGGCTGCATGGCTACTCCGAAAGCATGGGCATTATAATATAGGTAGAATTTATTTTTGTGAGAGGGTGAAAAATGAGGGGTTTGTTTTTATCTGAAGCATTAATTTCCATCATTACATCATCATCAACCGCATTCAACACGTCTAAAAAATATTTTCCGTTAATACTGAAGGAAATACTCTTTTTAACAGCTTCTTCAATTTCCACTTTTTCCTGAACGCTTCCCACCTCATTGTCTTCAGTAGATAATTCTAAAATTTTCTCTTTAAAACTGAAAGATACCGGCCTCTTATTCTCGCTTGCTATAATTGACATGCGGCGCAGAGCTGCTTTTATTTTATCTTTTTGTGCAACTATTTTTAGTTCGTTTTCTCCGGCCGGCGGGATTATATATTTATATTCAGGAAATTTTTTTTCTATCAAGCGTATAAAAAGTTCTATTTCTCCTACTTTTATACTGAGGCTGTTTTTTATGACCTTTACGAGAATATGTTTTTCTTCTTTTTTGTCTGCTAAAACCTTTCTCATTTCAATAATTCCTTTATATGAAATAAGTATTCCTTCGGTTATAGATATCTGTTCACCTATTTCTTCATCTATCATTGACAGCCGGTAACCATCGGTTGTTACCATTCTCAATTTATTGTCTTCCAGCCGTTCAATAAAAGCTCCCGCTATATTTATTCTGGTTTCATCTCCTGACATTGAA
>JAPLIX010000518.1 GCA_026388865.1 Pseudomonadota bacterium
CAATGGTACGACAGCCAGTAAGCTTTACAACAACATCGCTTAAAAGCAGAGTTCATATCATAATAAAATACCATTTATGAAATAAGTGGCTCCATTACGATTGTTCACCACAAGGGATTCCCCTAAATGGATAAAGTAAAAATCAACTTAACTAAAATCATAGGCATGAGTTGTGCCATTGGTATTGCCGGCGGCGCATTGGCAGGTCAGCTTGATGCAAGCTTAATTGTCGTGCAGTCCTTGCAAGAGTCATTTGTATTCACGCACATACTGGCCTTGTTAGCTACTGCTGCATGCGCGTATACTGCGCTGGGCAGCTTCATTATGACGATACTGGGTGCGGGGTCCTGTTGGGCTCTTTCAATGACCACAAAGCGGATGTATCAAAACTACCTGCCAGGCATTTGGGCAGGATTGCTGTTTGCGGTCATCGTTTCTCTGTCTATAGCAAACGGGCCTCTGCAGCAACGTTTTATCGGGGCTGCCTTTGTCCTCTTTCCGCTGGGCTTATGCATTGCCGCATGCATTGTGTTTTTTGTCAACTGGCTTATTGAAAGGCTGCACAACAAGCCGTTTATTCTGCCGGGCTTAATGCTGCTTATTGTGTGGCTTATTTTTTCAGCAAATGGACTTTGGCTCTTATCCCTGAATAACCATGCTTTAAAAGAGACCTCTACAGGTTTCCGCATCATCGTAAATCTGATACTGGTTACATCTCTTGTCGTATTGTCTAAAACCGAAATAAATTCCGCGTGAAAAGGCTGATATCGGTATTGTCTTTAATGCTCAGTATATTATTTGTGTCTGGACAGATCGTGGATATATATGCGGGGAAAAACAGCGTAATGCGTTCTTCCAGCATTAGCCCAACATCACAAAAGAGCGCAATGCCGAATATCCTGTGGATCGTCATGGATACAGTACGCGCTGACTACTTGACCTGTTATGGATATCATCGCTCAACAACGCCTCGTATAGATAAAATTGCGCTTGAAAGCGTTACCTTTGATAATGCTTTCTCTACCGCCCCCTGGACAATGCCTGCCCATGCATCAATGTTTACCGGCATGTACCCCAGCAAGCACCAGACAACCAATAACCATCAATTTCTTTCCAACAGATTTACAACCATAGCGGAGCTGCTGCGTGCAAATGGCTATATGACTGCGGCATTTTCGAACAACGCATGGGTTTCTCCGATGACAAATTTTAGCCAGGGGTTTGATTTTTATTTCGAAGGGTATAAAAAATCTTCGGACATCAGCATCAGGAATAAACTGAAAAAACTTTTGATCGCGCAAGGTATGATCAGGCTCCTGAAGGGTGAACACGCAACCGAAAACCGCTTTATTGGCAAGCTGACAGCCGAACAGACGAATACACAGATTGAAAAATGGTTTGAGCAGAAATGGGATCACGATACGCCGTTTTTCATGTTTATTAACTATATGGACGCACATGCGCCCTATTCCATACCTGAATCTTATGCAAGGCTCTTTCTACCCAAAACTGTCAGTTATAAAGAAGCAATGATGAGGGCATTTCCGAACGCCCTGTTATATTATGCCGGTCTGGTTAACCTGACCGAACATGACTTTGATATTCTCAGGTCCCTTTATGCCGCAGAGATAAACTATCTTGACCATTACATTGGTAATCTCTTTGATCAGTTGCGTTCATTGGGCATACTCGACAACACCATCATTATCATAACTTCTGACCATGGCGAAAACTTTGGTGAAAACAAAAAAGTGGGCCACAACTTCAGCATTGACGACCGCCTTTTACGTGTCCCCCTGATTATTAGATACCCCCAAAAGGTTCCTGTGGGGAAGAGAGTATCAAGACCTGTCCAGTTGCATCAGATTTTTCCGACAATTTTGGATCTTATCGGGCTTTCGTGGAACAAGCGCTCTGACTTGCAGGGAGATGGTCTTTTCCAGGAAAAAGCCACTGCTTCTTTTTGTTTTGCTGAATTGGATATCTATTATGACGGAATAAAGCAGATTATTCAATGGAATCGCAACTGCTTTGTTGATGACTATGCGCGCAGCTTTAAGACGATTCGCGACCAGCAATATCAATATAAATACATTATGGCATCTGATGGCCGGGATGAACTTTATGATATGGTCAAAGACTCCGGGGAAACCAGAAATGTAATTAAAGAGAATTCGCAGAAGGCAAAAGAATTGCGGTTAAGATTGGATGCACTGCTTGGCTCGTTTAATATACCGGACCTTAAAAAAACAGATGCTGCAATAGAAGATAAAGCCGACAACATGGAAACGGTGGAGGCGCTGAAGAGTTTAGGATATGTTCAATAACATGCTTTGCGCAGCGAACACGGTGTATAAGCACTCGAACAGCCCGAGAGTTTCAGTTTAAAACAATACGCACCAGTGCGCTTACAAATATTCTGCACATTTGACGTGCACGCACGATTGATATGCATACTCAATGTTAGCCCTTGCCGGAGAGATACATTGGAACCTCAAAAGCCATATTATCCTGCCTGCGTGATAGCAGTTTTGATAGTATTATCATTTGGACTCGTTAATGTCTGCCAGGTATATCTCCTGAAAGATACCTATCCTGTCACCAAATTGTGGGTAGGCAGTGATTATGTCTGCGTTTATAATGCGACGCAAAACCTTATCCGTGGAGTTAGCCTATATGAAAATATATGGCTTTCCGTACCGGATTATCTTAAACAGCTTGTGGTTGTTTTTAATGTACACAAGATGAGTAATGATTCATGGTACTGCTACCCACCCATACTGGCTTATCTTAACTATCCGCTTATCTATTTTGATATGGAGACGGCATCGAGATTAATGTTCTTTATTTTAATTGCTGCGGTGATAAGCGCATATTCACTCATCAATAGCTCTTTTCAGAACATGGGAGGAAAAGATAAAAAAATAATTTTTCTCTATGGTTTAATTATTATTTTGCTTAGCTACCCTTTCTATTTTTTGATTGTCAGAGGGCATATGATTGGTATCACTATCCTGCTCCTTGCTGCAGGGATATACCTTCTGAAAAAGAACAATCTGCTATGCGGCATATGCTTTGGCTTATCGATCAGCATGTTTTTGTTTCCCGTACTAATTATAGTGCCCCTGTTCCTCTTTCGCCGATATAAAATTATGGTCTATACTTTGCTGACATTTTTTTTACTTATCCTTCTCTGTCCAAATCTATGGTGGATTTTTCTAAAAAATACACTTTTACAGAGAATTGCGACGAGTGATCTATTGGCTGAAAACTGCAGTCTCAGCAATACATTTAGCTATTTTCAGACTTTCTTCAATAGAATTATAGAAATTGCCGGTGTTCAGTTTCGCATAACCCATCTTAATAAAACCGCTCTCGCTTCCTATTCGCTGCTGTTTTCTGTCATGCCACTGATAGACTATAAAATCAGGAAAAAATATGGCACACTCGATATGAATATCGAAATAGCGCTTATATTAATGTATTTACCATTCATGATTGCCGTTCCAAATATAGTCATTCAATATAATCTCGTTATACTCATATTACTGATTCCTGCCCTATGTTCTCTAACGCAGATATTCAAAAAGCCAATGCCCCAACCTGTTTTTTGGTTGTTTTCAGTCGGGATTGCTTTAAGCCAAACCCAGGCGCAGTCCCTACAGAACCTGTTTCAGCCAAAATATGCTTTATTCCATTTTTTCCCGGCATTCGGTCTTTTCCTCGTTATGATCGGCTGTGTTTTATTTAAAATGTGGGTTTTAATGGCATTTCAAAAGACAGGAAACAATATTCATGCATTGGCAAATACGGGTTAAGGTAGTCCTACTATAGTATTTGTAGTTGCTCCTTTGATTGCAAACTTTGATTGCAAAGAATTACATTGATTAATAAGTGCTGTCATTACTATTTCAAGCAAAAACTATCTATAAAGAAAAGCATGCACCGTATTACAGAGGTTTATAAATCCATCCAAACGTTTCCATTGAAAATTTTCTACCAACTTGTAGGTTTAGTTTTTTATGAAGGTGACAAAGTAAAAAGACAACTGTATCCTTATTTCCCCACATACAGGGCAGCGCTGGGGGAGATAATGAATCAATTCTGCAGGCTTTTCCACAAAACATCCACCTATACAGTACAGGGCGTTTTAATTGAGCCTACAAACTTCTGTAATTTAAAATGCCGGCATTGCTCAGTACAAAACAGAAAGGACATAAAAAGGGGTTATCTTGAGTTTGACCTTTTTAAAAAAATTATTGATACCAGTCCCCAGTTGACCTGTATCATATTAACCCGTAATGGTGAACCGTTTCTCCATCCCCGCATATTTGATATGATAGCTTATGCCCGCCAAAAGAAAATACATGTCAGTCTCTATACCAATGGCATTCTTTTAGATGATACAAAGATTAACGGTATATTTGAAAGTGATTTAAACGAAATAAATTTTTCAATGGAAGGAATAGATGATTATTATCAATACAACAGGGGGAAAGATTACAGTATTTTAGCCTCTAACATTACGCACGTGCTCCGGCACCGTGACCAAAGGAAATCTGCGTTAACCGTTGGTATTAATGTTGCTATCACCGAGGATTCTTCACACCTGCCTGCAATTCAACAACAGTGGCAACATGTCGTTGATTATATCATGGTTGAACCACTCATGGGGAAAGGAGGGAAACAGCGGACAGCACCCTGCCGGACCTTATGGCGAAATCTTGTTATTGGTTGGGATGGAGAAGCGGTTCCCTGCTGTGTTGATATGCTTAACAGTTTAGTCCTTGGAAATGTGAAACAACAAACGCTCGCCGAGATCATAAATGGCGAGAATGCAAGAAAACTTCGCAAAATGCATTTAATGAAAAACTTTCCGCTTGTATGCAAATATTGTGATGAGCATTTTGGGTAGCGAAAAAGCATATATTTTAACACAGGCATACATCGCCAGCAATGCTGGCAGCCTGGAGATGCAAACCGCTCAAAGCGTACTAAACAATAGTAAAACAGACTTTATTTTTTTTATTTTGTTTGTAAAAATTGCCCATGTCGCAACCCCAAAACTTCGGCAGCCTCGATGCTTTTTCCTTGTAATTCATTCTCTCACAAAGTTTGCATTTGTCACTTCGCAGCATGGGAAAAACTATCTGTTTTTTTTACATTTCTGACAATATATTGCGGTTTTTTATTGCTCGTTAAATGCAGCCGACCAATATATTCACCGATAAGACCAAGAATAAATAACTGCACACCTGAAAAAATTAAAATGGTGCAAACTATCGTTCCATAACCGCGTGGTGTTCCCAGGACAAGATATTCAATTGTCACCTCGATTACACCAAGTATTCCTATAACACTCAAAGCAATCCCCAAAATGGTACTTATGTGCAGAGGCATAATTGAAAAATTAACAAACATATTGAGCCAGAGGTGCACAAGCTTGCGAAAGGTGTAATTGCTTCTGCCAACATTGCGGGGCAAATGGACGACCTCTATGGTATCAATATTTTGCGTAATCTGTAGAATAAGACCGTCTATGTAGGAATAAGGTCCTGTGTAATTACATATTTGTTCTACAACAAAGGCATTGATGCATCTAAAAGAAGATAGTTAGAATCCTTTAGGTTTATCAAGCAGCATATCAGCAGCCCGGTTTGTCAACCAGCTTCCAAAATTCCGAAACGAATCATGCTCTTTATTCTGAAAAAAAGTATACACAACATCCTTGCCGGATGTGCGGGCATAGTTGAAAAGTTTAATTACCTCGGAGGGAGGATTCTGCATGTCGTCATCCATGGTGATGACATACTCGCCACGGGTGTGATGAAGGCCGGCCATAACTGCATTGTGCTCGCCAAAATTCCGGGCCAGGTTTACAAATGTTATAGGTACTGAATACTTTTCTACAAGACCTTCGCACACAGCCGCACTCTCATCCCGGCTGCCATCATTGACAAGAACGATCTCAAGTCCGCCC
>JAPLIX010000595.1 GCA_026388865.1 Pseudomonadota bacterium
AACCATATAGACACCCTCGTTCAACCCCTTGCGCAGGGTGCGGATGCGGCTGTTAACTTCTTTCAGTTTTTCAGGGTCGGCTACGTTAACTTTATTATTTCCTTTAACCACTATCGCTTTCAGGTTTTTCGAGCCCATTATAGCGCCCATACCGCTTGAAACCGTACCCCCCTGCTCAGTGACCACAATCGCAAAGCGCACCAGGTTTTCTCCCGCAGGACCAATGCACATCACGCGGGCATTGCCGCCGTGAGCCTGCTTAAGCTTCTGCAGTGTTTCATCTGTGGGCAGTCCCCAGAGTCCCTTTGCACCGCGCACGGCTACATGATTATTTTCAATCAGCAGATAGGAAGGTGCCGCTGCTTTCCCAGTGATGGTCAATCCATCGTATCCGGCAAATTTTATGGCAGCACCCAGGAATCCGCCGGAGTTACCAAAGCTGTACTGATCAGGATAATGGGAGGGGGATTTAGCTGCCATCACCCAGCGCGAGCATGCAGTTGCTGTTGTTCCTGCTAGCGGTCCCGGCATGATTATGAGCACATTATCAGGCGCAAAGGGGTTGACTGACGGTGAAACCTCATCCCAGTAAATGCGCGATGCCATAGCCCTGCCGCCGATGTAATCATCAGCATAGGTCATACTGTCTGATTGTGCGCTGTCGCCGGTTGAGAGATTTATTCTCAGCAGCGACCCAGTCCATCCACACAGTTTTTCCATAACTCATCCCTTTTCATTAAACTTTTGAGGATACAACGTGTTAAAGTGTCATTTCTTTTATAAGGAAAATGTGCGGTTCATTGAAACATTGAACCATCCCCTCCAGTTATCCCATGCCATTTGATATGCTGTGATTCATCATCCGTTAACATTGCAGGGAGCTATCAAAAATTTTATACTTTGATCGGGACAGAGGCTTTCACAACGCCCGCAGTGTGAACATGAATATTCGATTACTTTTTCACGCGCGGCAAAACCACCTTCTGATATTTCCTTATGCTTGTTGAACTGTTCCATAGCTGCCCCCTCCCGGTTGTTTGATGAGAAATGAAATAACGATGCCTCTCCAGCAGTTTGTTTAAAAAAAAAGGTGCAAGCCTTATCTGTGCATGTTGCCTTCGGCCCCAGCCATATCATCGCCGGCGTAGCCATGAACGGTGCCTCGGTCTATTGCATGCGCATCTTTTTCAGCTCGACAAGTACCTGCTGCGTGTGCTTGTCTGCGGCGGATTCCTTGACGCTGAGTAGCACTATCTCCTCTGAGACAATTTTCTTTTCCCCTGCCTTAGCTGTAATGCCGTCCATTATTCTTTTTTTCGCCAGCGTCCTCACAAAAAAGGGTGTCATGTCAACTGCCTTGTCGTACATTTCCTTGCTGTTATTTTCCCATGTCATGCCCTCCCATGGCGTGGTTTTCTTTTTCTGCGCAGGGACCGGCGCGGCGGCTGCGGGCGGGGATTCCTGAGCATCTTGGTAGGAGAGCACCGGGGTCGGGGTTACGGTCTCCAGCTTCGCCAACTTCCAGAACCGCACATCAAAAATCGAGTGCGCCATTTCCGGCACAGTATAATTGAACATATTAATTAAATCCTCTTTTACGATTCCCGTATCTGACGCAAGCCATATATAGCCCACGCGGATAACGTCAAACTGCACCGCGTAGGCGCGGGCCATGTTAGCCAGGGCTATTTTAATGCAGCCCTTGAATGTGCCCGCAGGTGTCGTGACGTCCTCGATGCCTAAGGGCACACTTGAATAGACAAGTTCAAGATCCGAAATCGCCATTTCGCTCATGTTAGGCCACCGGCGGGAAATGGTGTAGGAGCGCGAGTAGGTGAAGGTACCGGCCTTCAGCTCAACAGGCAAAAGGGTTATGGGCCTTTCCTGTTCGGGATCGGCTTGGCAGAAGCCATTAACATTCCAGTATTTCTGCGGCATCACCAGCCCCGCGTCCTTCATCATGACAAAGCATACATCATGCAGATAATCTTCAAACGGTATGAGTGTCATATTGTCGGCAAGCTTGGATTTGATGGGGATTTTAGCTTCCGTCACTCGCTGTTGGCCGCTCTGATCCTGGTAGGTCCAGCGCATGCCGGGTTTTAACGGAAAATACCGGCTCAGGGGATAGGCCGGCGGTTTTTTTTCTAAGCCTGCATAGGAGACGATCGTGTAGACCTTTTCCTTGCCGCCCGATTTTACAGTTATTTTTACAGGACCCACCGCTCGGGCAAGCCACAGAGTTTCCCGAACGGGCGTATCCTGGCCGCGGTGCGTCGTTCGTTCTATGACGGCGGTCTCGGGGTATTGCTGCGCGCCCACCTGGATCTCCTCCGAGCTTTTGAAGATGAAACTGATATGCCGGGTTTCAGTGCCGGTCTGCTCGTATTTTTCATTTTTCTGCGGAGATGTGTAAATTTTGAGTGTGACATTATCCTGGATGCTTGCATTTGGCTCTGAGGAGATATCACGAGGATAGAACAGGTAGGGCTTGTCAGGCAGATATAATGTGTCCGGTGTAATCTCTGCGTAGACGCGTACCCCTTCCCAGTCCTGCTTCAAGCAGAGCACCCTGCCGTTGCCCTGATACAGCATAAAAACGCTGCCAGCACCGCGCAGGTTGAAATCGCCGTTAATTGCCCAGCTCATCGTATCGGTTTCTTCCGGGCAGGAAAAATTCCAGTAGAGTCCCTGGTGCATGGGGAAATATCCGCTTAAAATTGCAGCGCAGGCGCACCGCGCCTGCATAAGACTAACTACCATCAGTACAAATAGACGCATTATCATTGCGGCTGCTTTTTTGTAATCCATGACAGGTCCCTTTCATATGAGCGGTTGTTTTAATCTCTTGTCTTGTACATGTTCTCCAACTCATCTGCGACATACCCAAGACCAAGCTTGTCAAGCGCGCTTCGTGTGGGTCAGCCAGTCTGCGTGCCCCAGCCCTCAAGCGCGTATAGGACTCCGTCTTCCACTACTCAAATTTGTCACTATCAAGACATCTGCCGCCTATATCGATATATGCTTACTGCCCGTCTCTGCTTCCGAGGAAATGACAGCATCTGCCCCTACTTCACGACCCTTTTTTTTATTTTATCCATAACCTTTTCAAAACTGGTGAAGAAGCGTTCCTTTAACAAATACCCCCCCAATTTCCGTATAAGGCCGGTCAGGCTCACCAGAAGTGCACAGGATGCCATTACTTGTCTTTACTGCAGCGTCAAACAGCAGCGGAGCAAAGTCGTTTCGCACTGTTGCACACCCGGCCAGCAGTGCCAGCATGCCCATTACTATAACTTAAAACGTCTTCACTCATCCTTGGGCTATAGACCTCCAGATGAATTTGAGGAACTGTTTTATTACACCAAAACTCTCAACCCTCTTGTCTGGCTACTTAGACTATTCTGCCCAGTCTCAGGGGCAGTCCAATACTGCACCACTTTTTTCGCAGCACCCCACCACACACCTCGCGCCATTCTTCAGTTAAAACAGCGCCGGCTGCACCGTGACAAACGTGTCGCAGAAATAGTCGGGCG
>JAPLIX010000437.1 GCA_026388865.1 Pseudomonadota bacterium
GAAAAAGCAGTTTTCTCACAGGCTGGTCAAAAACATCCGAATGCAAGGCGCGCGAAATCGTGAGGAATGAGGCGTACTGTACAGTACGTTGCAATGACGAAGGATGAGCGCAACGAAGCAGATGGGTGTTTTTCAACAGCCTGCTAGCCTTTGGTTACCGGCTTCAGGCCAAACTGTTCGCGAAGCCGGTTAATCCCCTCCCCCTTTTTCTCAAGGAATGCCGCTAATTCCTCAGCGGTGAATACCTGCCTGCCGGGGCTGCAAATGCCCGCGGGATCAAAGACCGTGCGCAATTTTCGCAGCAGGAGATGGACATTGGGGCCCATTTCCGGAAAGAACGAGGTGAGCGGCTCGACCGGGCCGCCGAAGGCAAACGGCGCGCACTTGCGTTCGGCAGCATTTCTCACCGCGCTGTACGTGGTGATTGCCATGCATTTTTCCAGCGATGCGGGATCGGTAGGGTCGGGATAAACGTCGGTCTCGGAAAAAGTGTAGCGGCCGGCCGGCTCAATGCCGTAGATGAATGTGGTATTATCAGCACCTCCCCGGTCAGTGATGTGCGTTTCGCCGAATTTGTCCAGCGCTTCGCGCCATACCGCGCTGTGATATTTGGCCACTTCGGGAGGCCCTGATGGAAGAGACCCGCCGGCATACATGCGCCGGTTCATCCGGTAGCCGCACACGTTCCTGATGCAGTCAAGGTTCCAGGGCGCAAGCGCTTCAAGCACCTCGGGCTTATAATCAGGCCCCAGGAATTTTCCGCCATGCTTCTCCGCGATTTCCCCGAGCACGCTTTCCTCATAGTCAATCTGGGCTGGCGACGTGGTGCCGGCAATGATGACATACAGGTTCCAGGCCGGAAAGAAGTTTTCCCGGGAGCGCTGTTCGGTAAGCTCCTGGGTCTGGGAGCAGTAGTAGGCTGAATAGACACCGGATGCGTTCAGCCCGATGCCGATGCCTGAGTGGGCAATGTCGCGGTACGCATTGATCTCTGCATCATAGTCGGGAAATTCAATCCAGCAGAGCCGGTAATTCTCGGGAGCCGGGACCGTGTCATAAGCAGCCTCATCATAGCGGGGAATAAACGGGCGGCCGGCGGGCGCTTCAGGCATGGCTTCTCCGCCGACCCAGGTGTGGAGCTTAACCGTTATCGCGGTAATGATGCCGGTGGTGGCGGCACTGGAACGCACCACCCCCATAAGGTCCGGCCCCGGGCCCCAGTCCCAGAAATCTTCCGCCTCCGGTACGGTCAGAGAGCCGGTCTTTAAAATTTCCCCGGTCGGCAGTACCACGGTGAAGCTCACGATGTTGCGGTCAAGGAGGCCGTATTTTTTGCTGGTCTGCCAGATGCCGGCAAAGGCTGCCTGCGACGAGAGCTTGCAAAGCGTTGTGGCAAGCGGGGTTCCGCCGTTCCACAGGCCCACTTTTGCGGCTTCCGCCAGGAGCTGCCCGTAGTCCGCGTACGGCTCAAGCGTTGCGGTCATGTTGTCCGGATCGATGGAGAGCACCCGGTTCATCCTGCTCAAATGTATGCAGATGGTGGCTGCGTCAGTGGTAGGCGCGCTGAAGGCCTGGCCGTTGGTAAACGGGATGAAGGGGATTTTATAGCGGCTTGCGACACGGACGATTGCCTGCACTTCTCCGGTGTCCGCGGGAATCACCACGCAGGCGGGGATGCTTGACGCATCACCGTGAAACTTTTTCAGGAATCCTTCAGCATCAAGCGACAGCTTGCTGTAGGTTTCAAGCACTGCCCGATCCTGCGAGATCCATTCACGCCCGACTATATTCTCAAGCTCTTTATAAATTTCAGGGGCAATGGTATGCGGTATAAGCTTTTTATTCTGCACCATATTCAGAGGGTTGATTCTATTTTCCCTGCATCTGTTTTACCAGCGCATCCAGAGTTTCCTGGAACAGCGGATAAGTCACATAAAAGGCAAGGCAGCCTTCTTCCGTGCTGAAGGTTGCCTTCGTGCCCTTCTTTATGAATACGATATCACCCTTCTGCGCGGTAAACGTTGTGCCTTCGGATGCGTAGGTAAGCGAGCCCTCCAGAAACAGGTCCACCTCATCCACCGGCGACTCTATGTCGCGATGATACCCTGGATCGAGCCTGATATAACCCGCGGTCATGTTCCGGCTGGCAGGAGACGCTATTGCCTGGGAGAGATGGGCTTTTTCATTGACTCTGCCCATGATCTCGACATGACCAAGTTTTTTTGCATCCTTTTCCTTAACAATATAGCATGGCATATATTTTACCTTGCACCTTCCACGTTTCACTTTTTTTTATCCATCCAGAAACATGAGCTCGCCGAGCCGGATTCCCCGCTCCGGGGTGTTGAGATTCGGAATATCTGCCAGTATATTTGGTGACGCCTTGGCAAAGTTCCCCAAAAACGCTGCGCGTATTTTTTTCCCTTCTTCAATAATCGCCGGGTCTTTCAGCAGCGGGTAGCTGCCGCGGTTGTCGAGGAAACTCTTATAAAGATCTACATAGGCAAACCACCATGCAAGAGTTTTATCGCGATATGCGATATCAAAATTACCGGACAGCATTCCTCCCGAGGTGGCGCCTTCAGGCAGGTTCGGCGTAATTACTCCCGGCGCAACATCAGGAAGGTTTTTGTATTTTGTATGGAGTGCCTGCACCGGCGCGCAGAAGGTTTCCTTGTAGCGCGGGTCGCGCGATACCGGGAACAGATCGACATTGAGATGGTCGTATTTGTCGTAATGCATGGAAGCTTCCAGTGCAAGTATCGGCAGCGGCAGGTCATCGGTGGTGAGGAAGGACCCGACGACCAGCTCATCTTCATCGAGCTTGGTTTTATCGTCCTTGTTCCAGACCAGGCCGAAATCAAGCACCATGAAGGCCGCCTTCTTCAGGGGGAAATCCCCGCCGCCTTTGCTCCGGTAAATCCTGAACCACAGTTTCTCTTTTCCCTTCTCGGCAAAGGGAATGTCCTCCTTCTTCATCTGCTGCAGGTACGGAGAAAAATCCTTTTCCAGTTTTGCCAGAATATCATGCGCGTTCATCATAGAGGTGCCCTCCCAGCAAATTATTTTGCATTATAGAAATTAAACAACAGGGTCTTATGAGAATAGTTTCATGCTAATATTAAATCTGGAACTCAGGAACTCACGATGAAAAAAGAATGGTTTTCCTGATTTCTTGAGTTCCAGATATTGAATTTATTTTTCACGTTATTTACTTCTTCAGACCGAACTTTTTCTCCCGGTCTTTTATTATGATGTCAATTGCCGGTGTGTGGCAGGTGATGTAGGTCACCTCGTTTACCACTTCCCAGGTAATTTCTTCATCCATGGGTGAGATGAGAAAA
>JAPLIX010000085.1 GCA_026388865.1 Pseudomonadota bacterium
AAGCGCTGAACTGGTTTTTCAGGCTGAGCGCATACTGCTCATCGACCTGCACGGTATCACATACCAGCAGGCAGCTTTTCCCGTCTTGCGCGACAATGAGGGCAAGCGCGGCATCCTGATGCACGCTGACGGTTTCAATAGCCGCTGCATGCTCTATCACAATGGGGTAGCGGGGCATGGCCGCTGCGCGCAGCTCCGGGCAACGAAGCGCGAGATCACGGGGGTAGGTTGCATGCTTCTCAGCGGATTGTATCTGAGACGCGAGCAGAAAAAGCTGCTGTGAAGCCGTCTGTTTTGTATCGATCAAGAGATGCAGGGGCAGCATTGAAGCAAATAGGCCCTCGAATCCATTAATCGTCTCCGTGAGCGCCGCAGGCTTATAACCGATATGAAAATCCGCAACCCCGGTGTGGCGCGCGAGAAAGGCGGCAAACAAAGCGCTGATATAATGCTTGCACTCTATCCTGCAAGCGGCTGCGCAATCACCCGCATCCAACACTGCAATGGTAAAGCACCTTGCCTGACGGCTTTCACGAGGTGCTTCTTCCAGGCGCATATCGGGCAGTGACAGGGGCTGCAGGCTGCTTAGCTCGCCTCTCCAGTATGATTCATGGCGGCAGGTTTCATTATAGATGCGGGTCAGGCGCTCAGCAGCATGAGGCTCCGGGCCGGTAAAACAATGCCCGCGCTTAATGCCGAAGTTTTCGATAAGCTGCCGCATCGACAGGCACGCGCCGTCGATGCCGGCGGCCGCGGTAATGCGCATATCACGGCTTCCCGTGGCGACGGTAATGCCCTGGTCGTCTACCGCCACCACGGTCCCCGGTGCAGCCTGTGATGAGGATGGCAGAATATGAACTTTGGGCACGATGATCCACGCGCTGCCCAGCAGGGTTTTGGGAACACCCAGGGGATTGGGGTAGGGGCCGAAATCAAGCGCCCGCGCCAGCGCGTCAATCTCTTCCGCAGGCGCGTCCCAGTTGATGACACACGCAGCCGCGGGGCGCCGGTAGCGCGAGTAGTAGGTCCGGTCAGCAAGATTCTGCCCGGTCTCAACAGCAGTGCCTGATGCCAGCTCCTCTATAAGTTCGGCAAACGCGTCAGCAGCAGCCTGGTAGCATTTGATGTTCAGGCTCAGAGCGGTGTCAGTATCTGCGACCGGCACCAGTTTCTGTTTGAGGATGCCGCCGGCATCAATCTTAGGCGCCATGACATGCCAGGTGATGCCGTGCGTGCGCTCACGGTTCATGAGCGCCCAGGAGGTTGCTTGCAGCCCGCCGTACCGGGGCAGGGGCGCGTCATGGAAATTGATGGACTTTAGTCGCGCAATAGTAAGGATGTTTTCAGGCAGAACGGCATTATTGACAATGCTAAACAGGTAGTCAAACGGCTTTTGCCGCAGAAATCCGGCGAGATCATCATCAGGGGTTATATGCGCTATGTTGTTGGCGGCAGCCCATTGTAACAGGTCAGGATTTGGTGAAATAACGCCGTGAATCGTGTGACCGCGGCGCAGCAGCTTTTCGCCGCACTGCACCAGGAGCGTCGTTTCACCAATAACACAGCAGCTGAATTTACCGTTTGTATTCATGCGCGGAGTCCCTTTTCAAATCAGTACTGAGAGTCTGTAGCAGGATCATAAGGTACCATGACAGTCATTAAGAAGGGTAAAAGATTTTACATCAAAAGACGTCTTTGCAGGTTAGGTTCAGTTTCGCCAGGGCCAGTTTCACCTGCTTCTCACTGATATGCGTTTCAATAATTTCGAGTGCCCGCTCGCGCGACATTTCGTTATTTCTTACTAGGGCGCTGATTTCCGCCTCGTGCTGGGAATAGCCGAAATATTCTATTGTGAGCGACTGGGATACGAAGTTGAACAGGCAGTTTGTTGAGCCCTGCGGCCAGCTTATGCCGGGGAGAGCGTAGCCCAGCTCTTCGGTGAGGACCCTGAGAATTTCCTGCTCTTCGTAAGCAAGATAGTGAAACGGTGACACCTGTGTGATAGAGCCGAAGTGCTGATGAAAATAGAGCGCCAGGCTTGTAAACATATCCGCCACCAGCTTGAATTCGGGCTGTCCCGCAATCGCCCGCAGCAGGTTAGAGTCAGATGCGCGGTAGATCCAGAAGAGTTCGGTCCCTTTTAAAAATTCCTGCCCTTTGGTAAGCCCGGTGATGAGCAGCGGAATTCCCTGCTGCCGGGCGATTGCGCGCAGGTAGTAATCAATGAGGGCGTTGCATATACGGCAGTAATAGACCCGGCTTTTGCTCAGCAAAAGGTGTTTAAAGAGATTTTTTATAAGCTGCGGAGCGTAGATAACAAGGTCAACGCCCAGCTTATCCGTGGCATTGCGCACATTGCTGTACATCGCCTCAGTGCAGAAGCCATTGTCGATAAAAACAGCAAGCGGCCGGAGCTCAAGCTCTTTAACCGTTACGTACAGGGCCATGGTGCTGTCCTTGCCG
>JAPLIX010000279.1 GCA_026388865.1 Pseudomonadota bacterium
CCCAGTATCCGCAGTGTTATAGGCATCTTTCTGCGGGTCCTGCCAGGTCAGATTTGTAGCTGGATCATTCCAGTATGTGTATTTGTTAGTACATGCAGCACACGGTTCCCAGCCGCTGCCATCTTCTTTACACACTTGTACCTTCACCGTTGTCCCGTCAGAACAATAACATGGCTGGGTAGTTCCAGGCTCGCAGTATTTTTTCTTACAGCTTATGCAGCACATGACACAGACTGCAAGCAATAGCACTATAAAATAATTACCTGGTCGTCGCATCTTATCCTCCTTGCGTAATTAATAACATTGTCAAAGCATAACCACAGAGTATTTCTCAGCGCGTGCTGTTGTTTCATCTGTTATCCTGACCTTTATATTTCTTTGTATTCAGGAAGGGTACTTTCAACTCCCTCCTTCCATCTCAAATCACATACAGGATAGCCTTCTGGAATCGTTGTGGTCCGATGATAGCCAACTTTCATGAGCTTGCCGGCAACATAATCAGCCCTGCAGATCACATTGAATAAGAGATTGATTTCATCATGCCTTCGGTACAGTATTTCTGATGGACACTGCGTATAGTCAAGTCCCCAGTCAAAATCCTTTCCGTCACCTGGAACGTATGTCAATATATAGTCCTCAGGATACACTTTCAGCTGAGATTTGAATGCAACGATTCTCAATTGGATTTTTGCAATGAGTCCAAACTGCATGCTTCCAATCATAACCAGTTCACTGTCTGTGTACTGTGAGCGCAGATCTTTTTCAGCCCACTCAAGATACATGTTGCTGAAATCCTTGACCGTTAAGCCATACGTTTTTGCAACCTTAAACTCGGCCAGCTTCTCAGCATTCGGGATATCCCATTGCAGATGATAATTGCGCTCTCCGATGAAGGGTATATTAGGGATAAGCGCTTCGTATGAGTCGCGCATTTCATCAAGTATGCCGTCAACCTTATCCTCGCCAAAAACCGGCAGATACATTTCCCGCCTTGCCTCTCGGCCTTCATCATATTGTTTCAGTAATTTATCTTTGTTCCATGTCCTTCCGTCAAGGCTTGCTAATGCCCGGTTGTATGTGTGTAACGTGCTTATGCGGGTGGAACAACCTGCTTTAAAGGTATTGCGACATGCCGATGATATGTTGCCCTTCGCCAGCACGGGAAGCGGGCTGCAGCAGCAAAGGCAGCCCATGCCTGCTATTTTAATAAAATCTCTGCGTTCCATAAAATGCTCCCTTTCTATAGTTTTAATGCTGGGGGGCGTTACCTGTTAATGGCTATAACACAATGCTTTTTTATGTCAATATGCATAAAAATTACTTATTTCGTATGGCTGCTCCAGGCATTTTTATAACTTATTGTATTTACAGTATATCCTGGTTTACTATCCGGCCCCGGACCCTGCGGGCGGTTAAATTTATTTTTTTAATATCTTCAAGATAATACATAACAGGACTTTTCTCAAAAATTATATAGCTGTCATTACTAGAGCGCTGGGGGGTTTTTTAGCCACCACAAAACCGCTTAATCTTCGTGGAACGGCAGGTGCCTGGCGAGTTCTCTCCTGCCAGACCCCATTGCATTCCCCTGCGTCG
>JAPLIX010000403.1:0-4997 GCA_026388865.1 Pseudomonadota bacterium
CACTGCCGGGGCAATGATAGTGCGGTCAAAAAGAGAATGTTTTCTCGCGGCCACAGAAAATCTCCTTTATCAGACTGTTGAAAAATACCCGTCTGCTGCGTTGCGCTCATCATTCGTCATTGCGGCGTACGGCACTGTACGCCTCATTCCTCCTGATTTCGCGCGCCTTGCATCCGGATATTTTTGACCAGCCTGGAAAAAACTACTTTTTCAACAACCTGTTAATACAGAATGTTTGAGCCGGTCATGAGAAAATGTTCCACCAGCGGTCCCAGCGCGAGAACCGGGAAGAAGGTGAGAGCTCCGACAATAAGCACTGTTCCAATCAACATGGCTATAAAAGTAAAACTAGAGACAGGGAGGCTCCCTTCGCTTGCAGGGATTAGCTTCTTTTGTGCCAGGCTGCCTGCCAGGGCCAGTATTGGTATAATCATAAAAAACCTGCCCAGAAGCATCGCCAAAGGCACTGCCGTTATTACCGGTCCCTGAAGAGTATGCGTACAGCAGCTCGCTCAGGCCGTGCGGGCCTTTATTGGCAATCCCGGTCAGCCCCCAGGAACTGGCTGCTGCCCATGCGGTGAAGCCAAGGATGCTGAAGATTAAAATAAGGACAGTCAGGACACTCATCTTGACATCATAGGCCTCAATTTTTTTCCCGAGATATTCAGGGGTGCGCCCGACCATAAGTCCGCATAAAAAGACAGCCAGCACGACAAACACCAGCATCCCGTAGAGGCCGGACCCGACACCACCAAAGATGATTTCGCCCAGCTGAATATTAAATAAAGGCACGAGCCCGCCCAGCGGGGTTAATGAGTCATGCATGGCATTAACCGCTCCGCAGGAAGCGTCCGTGGTTACCGTGGCAAAAAGTGCTGAGTTGAAAATTCCAAAGCGCACTTCCTTTCCCTCCATGTTCCCGCCCAGAGGATCAACTCCCAACGCCTGCAGGCGCGGATTTCCCGCGGCTTCCGCCCACCAGCAAACTAAAAAAGCCGCCAGGAAGAGCAGCAGCATGGAGCCCCAGACAATCCATCCGTGGCGCTGATTTCTGACCATCCGGCCAAGATAATAGGTCAGTCCGCTGGGAATAAGAAAGATGGAGAGCATCTGGATAAAATTGGAAAGCGGTGTCGGGTTTTCAAAAGGGTGCGCCGCGTTGGCATTCATGAACCCGCCGCCGTTGGTGCCGAGCATTTTGATTGCCGCCTGGGATGCCATGGGCCCCTGGGCAATAATCTGGGTGCCGGCTGCCTGCCCGTTAATGGCAGTGTCTATTACAGCCAGAAACAGGGAATAGATAAGGCACAGGGGAAGCAGCAGATAGAGATTGGTCCTGATGATATCCACCCAGAAATTACCGATGGTTTTTGCGCTGTGGCGCGCGATGCCCCGCACCAGTGCTGCTGCCACGGCAATACCTGAGGCTGCAGAGAGAAAGTTGTGGAAGGTAAGCCCCACCATCTGTGAGAAATAGGACATGGTTGACTCGCCCCCGTAACTTTGCCAGTTGGTATTGGTGGTAAAGCTGACTGCCGTATTAAACGCAAGGTCAGGGCTTACTGGTCCGAACCCCTGGGGATTAAGCGGCAGAAGATGCTGCAGGCGAAGAATCGCATAGGTGAAGAGCAGGCTGACCAGGCTGAAAAGGCACAGAGAAACAGCATACTGCTTCCAGGTCTGTTCGCTTTTGCTGTCTATGCCGGCCAAGCGATACAGCAGCTGTTCCAGCGGCCGCGCCATCGGGTCAAGAAACGTTTTACCATCAGCGTCAAGAACGCTCACCAGGTAAACACCCATGGGCCTGGTGCACGCCAGAAGAATGCCGGTAAACAATATCAGCTGAACCCATCCGTAAACATCCATATAGGACTTTCCTGTTAAAACACCGTATTGTTAAAACTAACCACAGAGAGCACTGAGAAAATAGCATATAATGCAAAAAGCTATCAGCTATGAGCAATGAGCTATTTTTTATGTCTCCCTCCGTGTCCTCTAAGTTTTATTCTCTTGTTCCTTTTCTTTAAATTTTTCTTCTAATGCAATTTATCAGCACGCTACTTTTTCTCCAGGTTCTGTAAAAAAACTCAGTACCACTACCCCCGCTACTCTGTAGAACAGGATACGATGCGGTTGGTTAGGTTCATTGCTGGTTATTATTGTGGAGAACACAGAGAATCTCTCTGAGAGCTCTGTGGTTTCATACCTTTTGCCTTTTATAACGATCTCTACCATGCTTCATATCCTTTCACATGCCAGTGCATATAGAATACAGAGGCCAAAAAAACATACTGCAATTAACACGTAGATTACGTCAATCATGTCACCTCTCCATGCTGCAAAAACGTATCCGCCCGTTTAAGCGTGAACGTGAAGGTGCTGCCCGTGCCTTCGCTGCTCTCCACGCTGATAGTTCCGTCATGGGCTTCCACAATTTCTCTCGCTATGGCAAGCCCGAGCCCCGCGCCCGGCTCGGATTTTTCATCCGGCACGCGAAAGAACTGTTCAAAAATTCTATTACAATATTGCGCCGGGATACCTTTGCCGGTATCGTCAACAGAGAAGCTGACCCATTCATTACGGGCCTGCGCGGAAATGGTTACACTGCCGCCCGGGGCAGTATATTTCAACGCGTTCGACAGCAGGTTGGAAACAACGTGATCGATGCGCGTCCGGTCAGCCCAGACTGCAGGCAGAGCATCCGGCACCTTGACCTTTAGCGTAACCCCGTGGTCCCGGAACGCGCTCTGTAACGATTCCACCGCAGGCTGCAGCATTGCGCGCGGAGATATCGCCTTACAGTCCAGCTTCACGCGTCCTGATTCGATGCGGCTGATATCAAGCAAATCCTCGACAATATGATATAAGCGGTCACTGTCATCTCGCGCGGCAATCAGCAACTCCGCCTGTTTATCGTTGAGGGCCCCGACCTTTTCTTCCAGAAGCAGATGAATTGCCATGCGCATGGAGGTGAGAGGGGTCTTTAATTGATGAGACACCGTGGAAATGAGTCCGCGCTTCATATCATCCTGCTGCCGCAGCTGGGTAATGTCTTCAAAAATAAGCACGATGCCGATGGGCTGTTTCTCATTGTCCAGAATCGGCACGGCCCGCGGACGGAAGAAGTGTTCCTCGCCCTTTAAGAAATACTGGATAACTGCGCAGTCACCTTTACCTTCCACAGCCCGGCCGCTGGCAAGGGCATCGTTATACAGCGCCGCCATCCACGCGCCGGACATATGCTGAATCAGAGCGCCGGGCTTTAACCCGAATGTCTCCCGTGCTGTTTCGGTTGCCACTTCAATCCTTCCCTCCAGGTCGACCAGAGCCACGGAATCAGGCAGGCTGTTAAACGCCTGTTGCGTAGAGCGCTGCGCCCTGAGTAGCTTGGCCTGGTCGCTGCGGCGGAATTCCCGGAGGCTGGTTGCCATAGTATTAAATGCTTCTGAAAGCTGTCCGATCTCATCACGTGAGCTGCTGTGAATAACCAGTTCAAGATTGCCCCGCGCAACCTGGTCGGTAAAATCAATAAGCCGGGTAATGGGCCGCAGCACCCACCGACCGGTAAAATAAATAAAGCCAAGGGCAAGCAGGGCCCCGGCACATAACAGAACATACATCCGCTGCCGGGCAGCTGCTGCTTTAGCTCGGGCCCGGTCATTGGCTTCACTCATATTCTCCTGGTTCATCTGCTGGACTTCTTCCGCCGTGTTTTTTACCTGTTGAAAAAGCGGTAAGATTTTTGTAAAATAGAGATCACGCTGCGCTCCGGAAGACAGGCCGGGACTGCTTAACGCATGTATTGTTTCCTTATACTGGGTAAAAAGATTTCTAATAAGGTTCGCTTTTTCTCCTTCATGGGGCAGCGTTATATTGTTTAACTCAACCTGAAGAGCTTTTTCAAAATCTCTTGCGTGGTTCGCAATATATTCATTCCCGACTTGCTCATTACCGAGCACAATGAAAAGCGTGCCGCTGTCCATGCGCTCCAGGGCTTCCTTCATGTGCTGACAGGCAAGCACGCTGCGGTAGTTTTCACGCAGAATAACATCTATTGATGGTCCCAGTTCGGTAAGCTCCCTGATGCCCTGTACACCAATGAGCACAATAATCACCAGCAATCCACCGAATCCGAGAGATAATTTTTGACGAAGACCGAGCATATACATTCCTCCGGGTAATCATATATACAAAAGATATGCCAACCCCGCCCTCGTGACATGAGTTAAAAATGCGGGATTATTAATCACCAGGGACTTTGCGGTTTTGTATTTTGCAAGAAGCTATGGTTAGTGAGCTTGAAAATTGCAAGGCTGGTTAACAAAAAAGCTGGTTATATTCATAATGGCCATTACCAGGCGCACACACATCGGTAAATAAATAAAGTCATTGTTTGCGCTCACGGGAAAATCTATTGCGGGTTCTTTTCTTTTCCCTTTACTGAAAATTTATTTTCCAGCAGGTTAATGGATTGCAGGATGATATGGGTCTCATCATCAGATTGTATGTCAAGGGTAATCCCGGCAACTTCCAGCAGGCGCTGCATTTTACCGGACAGATAAGAGATTGAATTGGAAACATAAAACGGAAAGTACCAGAAATATCCCATCGCCAATATAACAGAGATTGTCACTATGATTGCCATGGCGGGATTAAAGATGCTGTTGCCGACAGCAGTATTCATATCATCAAGTGCCTGAAGCATATTTTTTGAATAGGCGAGAGAATGGTAATTATTTTTCAAAATATTGTCAGACTCCCGGGACAATGTTTGAATATAGTAGCAGCGAGATACAGAGCATAGGTAGTGTTAAGCTGCTCGACATAGTCCTTTTCGTGTATTTCAGTTATATTGCTGTTTTCTTCTTTTAAATTCAGGTCAAACGCATTTCGGGCTGATTCAAATGTTTTTACGTAATAATCAGAAGCTTTATTTGCCATGGCGGGATTAAAGATGCTGTTGCCGACAGCAGTATTCATATCATCAAGTGCCTGAA
>JAPLIX010000403.1:5014-8501 GCA_026388865.1 Pseudomonadota bacterium
CGGGACAATGTTTGAATGTAGTAGCAGCAGATTCCCGCTACGGTAAAAATTATGACAAAGAGGAATCCAATACCCAGTGAAAGCTTTGTTTTGAGAACCATACGCATCTCCGTAATACATTTCCTGCTTGTTGAGTGATCAATGTTTAACCTCATTATTAATGAACATAATAATCAAAAAAATGCAATTAAATCCAAAGGATAATTTCCGCCAAAGACCGCACCATCGCGTTACTCACATCAAAACTTATTACATACAATGTGCCAACCCTGGACGGCTTTAATGATTTGAAAAAGCGGACTTTTTTATCTTAAGCAGATGCGGGGTATTGTATTGTGCAAGGAAGGGGTTACAACCATCTTGAAAATTGCAATGCGGACGGTCAAAAGAAGGCTGAAGGGGAAGGGCTTGTACAACGTTAATTAAATCCCGTACTGCTTGCGCCGGCGCCACAAGGTGGCCTGATCGATGCCGAGAACATCGGCAGCCTCCTGCAGCGATTTGGTTGCTGCAAGCACGCGCCGGATATGCAGCTCTTCGATTTTTTCCAGGTTGACCAGATCGCCTATCTGCGTAATCGCCGCGCGGGGGAGCAGTGTTTCCGGCAGGTGCTCGATACCGATGCGGTCAGCCGGGCAGATGATTGCAGCGCGTTCAATAATATTTCGCAGTTCCCTGATATTGCCGGGCCATGTATAGTTTCTCAGCGCCTGCAGGGCCTCTTCGGTAAAGCCGGAAAAATTTCGGTGGTTGGCGCGGCCGAAAAACTGCAGCAGCCGTTCGGCAAGGGGTGCCACGTCGTCCTGACGGTCGCGCAGGGGGGGGAGCGCAATCTGAATCACATTGAGGCGATAGAAAAGGTCTTCCCGGAACCGGCCGTCCCGGACAGCCGTTTCCAGGTCTATATTGGTTGCTGCCATGAGCCGCACATCCGCCCTGCGGGTTACTGCATCACCAATCCGCTCGTATTCATGGTCCTGAAGAAAGCGCAACAGCTTGGGCTGAACGGACAGCGGCATGTCTCCTATTTCGTCTAACAGGAGTGTTCCGCCTTCACACGCGCCAATGCGGCCGGGACTGTCATGCACAGCTCCCGTAAACGCTCCCTTGAGATGTCCGAACAGTTCGCTTTCCAGCAGTTCAGCAGGAATAGAAGGGCAGGAAACATTACCGAATGGTTTATTGGCCCGTTTGCTCCACACATGTATCATGCGCGCCAGAACAGTTTTACCCGTGCCGCTTTCACCCCGCAAGAGGATCGTGGCGTCCGAAGGTGCAACCTGCCGTGCCAGGCTGAGTGCATGCTGCATGGCGGAGCTGTTCGTTGCAAAATCTATTTCAGGATTTACTCTTTTCAGGTCTTCCTTGAGGCTCGCGACCTTTTGTTCGAGCTGGCAGACTTCAGCAACTTTCTGTACTGCGAGTTTTACCTGGGAGGGAGTAAACGGTTTCGGTATATAGTCGGTGGCTCCCCGGCGCATGGCTTCGACAGCTGTGTCAATAGAGGCATAGGCTGTTATAACAATTATCTTGAGCCACGGCGTCATGGCTAGTAACTGCGGGATTAAATCGAGTCCGCTTGTCGTGCCGAGCCGGATATCCACAAATGCCGCTTCAAAACTTCTGCGTGTTGCCTCAGCAACCGCGTCCGGGGCGTTGCTTACGGCAACAACCCGGTGCCCTTCGGTTTCAAGGCAGACGGACAGGGTTTTGCGGATGTTGACTTCATCATCCACAACAAGAATATGTAGCGAGGCATTTTCTGAAAGCTCATTCATGCGCAAACCCTTGCTGCTTATTCCCCCTCCTCCGGCAGAACAGCAGGGAGGATTAAGCAGCTCATTATTGCACGATTAAAGATTCTCCTCAATATACAGCGTGAGCTCTATCATGCGCTCAAGCAGCTCATCACCCGGGATGCCTTTGAAGTTTTTACAGATCAGCTCTTTTGCAAACAGGCGGGCGATGTAGCGGATTTTCAGGGTCTTGTTTTTTGACGTGAACACAAAGTCGCGGTGGCCGTTGTTGATGACAATGACATTCTGCTCCTCATCGTAGCAGGAGCGCCACAGCTCACCCGGCGCCTTCTTATAGGTATAGCCGGGCAATCCCTGCCGGGTCTCTGGAGACCGGGTGCTTTCAGGAAGAAGGGAGTCAGTGACGGTGATCATTGCTTCCGCGGAACAGCTTATATCACCCTGAACAGCGGTTACCCCGATTTTGGTCAGCCCCGGATTGTGATCGGCGGTAAACAGGGCTATTTCACTTCCGCTTGACTCAAGTTTTCCGTCACCGGCAATAATTTCCCAGCGGAAGGAAAGATTATCTTCAACCTGCTTTTTGCTTCGATCCCTGGCCATGGCCCGCAAGGTTTTTGTTTCGCCTACCGGGACAACGCATGACTGCGGCACAATCCTCACGCTGAAGAGCGGGCCGGCAAATTCAAAAAACTGTTTCTGAACAACAGGCTCTGCCTTGGTGACTGATACCGGCGAAGCACTATCATCCTGGAGGTCGGGAATGGTTGTCCGGGGTTTCATGGTTCCCTGCCTGCCCTCCATATGAATGTCAAACCAGTCATATTCCTCCGCAGGCAGAGAAAGCACGGCTTCCTTCAACGCTTTCTGCACAGAGCGCAAAATTTTAACGCTGGTACGTTCTTCTTCAGCCCGGCGCTGTTCGTCAATAATATCAATGAGCTTTTGCTCCACCGGCACTAGGGCGTCGGCCAGCGATTGTAATGCCTCGTCATGGATGACGCCGCTGCGAGTTCCCGGCGTCAGATTGAGAAACGGCGCATCGACAATGCCCTGCAGGTAGGGAGACGACCAGGGCTCACGGTTAAAGACATCAAGCTCCCGCAGATCCTCAAGGATGCGCGTGCCTGACCGGTACAGGCTGACGTGCCCCTGGTTTTCAGGTTCGCCCAGATAAATTTCCGCATAAATGTCTCCGCCGGGTGATTGCACCGGACCAAGGTTATGCAGCAGCCGCCCGGTAAATTCGCGCGGCTCAACAATAAACTCTTTGCGCGCCCTGCGGTCGATAACCTTTATGGTGACGCCGGAGGTGCGAATCCGGTCACGCAACTCTGATGCCAGATACCACTGGATTTTTTCCCCGCTGAGCTGCCGCACCCCCGGCAGCAGCGGTTTGATGACAAGTTCAACCCCTTGCGCGGGCAGCAGCGCCTTCTTTTCCTGTACGGTATAACCGGGGTCCCCTTTTGACATGCGCATCCGGTAATTCCGGCCATCGGCGCCTGATGAGGTCATGCTTAGCTCTTCACCTACGGTCCAGAAGCTGAGAAGCCCGATGCCGAATTCACCCTGGAGGCCTTCAGCGCCCTTTACCTTCATCTCGCGTTTTATGGAATCACAGATGTGGGTTGCAACATAGGAAAAATCCGGCAGCCCGGCTTCGGTATGATGAATGCCCTCGCCGTCATCGATGATTTTAAGGAAATGCGCTCCGTGCTCCTGGCCGC
>JAPLIX010000049.1 GCA_026388865.1 Pseudomonadota bacterium
AGCTTCCTTCGGCAACCGCCACGCGCTGCAGGACCAGCGACTATGGTGATGATTATATCGGCGGCAGGTCCATGGCCGCGCGCGTATACTGGGATGAAGTCTCGCGGGACATCAACGCGTATTCCCCGGAGAATACGCTCCTGATCATGCCCGGCCCGCTGGCGGGAACTCCAGCCACTGCCTGCTCGCGCTGGGTAATGGCGGCAAAGTCCCCCTACTACTATCCTGACCAGTACAGCTTCGGCAACTGCGGCGGCTTTTTAGGTGCTGCTATAAAGTTTGCAGGGTACGATGGGTTTATCATCAAGGGGAAGGCTCAGGCGCCCTCATATATCTTGATAGAAAATGACCGCATGGAGCTGCGCGATGCGCGCGGGCTGTGGGGTCTGCCGACAGATGAAACACTTACGAAGATCAAGGAAGCCCACGGCGAGACTGCCCGGGTGCTGTGCATCGGTCCTGCGGGAGAAAACCTGGTGCGCTCTGCCATCGCGGTCACCGAGCAGGGCGGCACTGTGTCAAGCGGCATGGGCGCGGTCATGGGGTCAAAGAACCTGAAGGCAATCGTGGTGAAAGGAAGCAATAAAGTGGCTGTGGCGAAGCCGGAACAATTAAAGGAGCTCAACCGGCGCATCCGCGTTCTGCGCAAGGGGCTGAACGAAAGCGTGTACATGACCGAGCCGTTCCTCGAAGGTATTGAAAAAGTGAAGAACAATCCCTGCTACGCCTGCCCTGCGGGGTGCATGCGGGCAACCTTCCGCCATACCTCGGGTCGGGTGGAGGTGCGTAAAACCTGCGCTGCGGCGTTCTGCTACACACCTTTTGACCAGCCGTACCACGGGCAATCAACCGAGGTGCCGTTTATCGCCACCTCCCTGTGCGACCGTTTCGGCCTGGATACCGGAGAGTTTACCAACCTCACGTACTGGCTGCAAAATTGTTTTCAAAAGGGAATCTTAAGCGAGAAGGAAACGGGCCTGCCGCTGTCAAAAATCGGCAGCCTTGAGTATGCAGAAACTTTTGTGGATATGGTTGTCAACCGAAAAGGGTTCGGCGACCTGCTTGCCCAGGGCGTGAGGCGCGCATCAATCGAGATAGGCCCTGATGCAGAAAAAGCAGGACTTGAGCGGGTCACCCGCTCCGGCTATGTCAATGATGCCTACGGCGCCAGGGTGTTTATGATCACATCACTTTTTTATGCAACTGAAGCGCGGAACCCCATCGTCCAGCTTCATGAAGTTAATTTCCTGCTGCTGAAATGGGCGCTGTGGCACACCACGGCAGGAGCCATGTCTCCCGTGACAACAGATGATTTACGAAACATCGCACGCCGCGTGTGGGGCAGCGACAAGGCCGTTGATTTTTCCACCTACGAGGGCAAGGCGCAGGCCGCGTTCATGATCCAGAACCGCCAGCACGCGAAGGAGGCGCTGGTGGCCTGTGACCGGTACCTGCCCATTCTGGATACTGACCAGCGGGAAGACCACATGGGTGACCCGACTTTTGAGCCGGCGCTCTTTTCCGCGGTGACCGGCCGCGAGATGAGTGAAGCTGATTATTACACGGTTGGCGAGCGCTCCTTTAATATGCAGCGCGCCATCTGTGCCCGGGAGGGCCGGGCCGGGAGGAAGGATGACAGCCTGAATGAGTTTAACTTCACCGAGCCGGTTGATCATTCAGACGGGGTGTTCGGCATGTTCAATCCCGACCTGGAGCTGCCGGGCAAGGGCGCTGACATTATTTCGCGCAAGGGCCGGACCCTCGACCGGGCAGAATTTGAGAAGATGAAGGATGAATATTATACCTTCCGCGGCTGGGACCTGGCAACCGGCCTGCAGACACGGAAGAAGCTGGAGAAACTGCATGTGGAAAACGTCTGCGCGGAGCTTGATAAATTAGGACTTTTAAAATAGCAAACCTTGGCGCGAAAAGTTGGATTTGAAATGGCAGTTTTTGCAATAGGGTTTTAACTCCATCGGACCATGGCGTATTATAAGATGCAGGCTGCAATCTTTTGCAGCAATAACTACTGACAACTTTGATACAAAGTCTTCACTATTCAGTCCGCTTCCTGCAACACAATATCTAAAGGGAACTGCCGACATGACAGAACCATTTGCAGATGAGAGGAAGTTTCTGAGGACGGTTCTTGATACCATACCCTGTTTTGCAGATTCTGATCTTAAGATTGTCGATGCAAACCGTGCTGCCCTGCGCATGACCGTCAAAGAGTCGGACTTGATTCTGCGTCGTCTATATGGGGATGTGCTGAAGTGTATCCATACCCGTGAATCTATTGGTGGCTGTGGCACCACTGAGTATTGTCCGGATTGCGTACCCCTACGATAATTTGGTGGCGACAAACACGTACACTAATATTTACCATTTTCCCCTGTCCGACAACCAGGAAACTTCGTATTATTAAACCATGAATGCGTTAATGAAGCTGATGCGCTTCCTGCGGAACTACGCGGGGGCTATTGTAGTGTCGTTTGTACTGCTTATTGTGTCTACTGGCCTCGGTCTGGTGCAGCCACGTTTGATCGAGCTGGCCATCGACAAGGGTATCAAGGTCGGTTCCCTGACTTTTGTACTTATCGGGGCGGGTGGAATCATCCTGTCAGCGCTGCTTGCGGCGGGAATCAACCTGCTGTCAGGATTCGCCCTCATCAAGTCCTCGCAGGGTTTTGGTTACGAATTGCGCAATGCGTTATACCGGAAAGTCATGGGCTTTTCATTCGCCAACCTGGACAAGTGGCGTACCGGCGAGTTGATGGTACGCCTGAATTCGGATGTGAATACCGTGCGCATGTTCGTTCGTATGGGATCTTTCCTGATCGTTCAATCTGTTTTGATGATCATTGGGACCCTGGTTGCCATGTTCATGACTGATGTGGGGCTGGCGAGCATCATGGCCATCATCATGCCCTTGACCCTGGTGGTGTTTGCTTTTGCGGCGACTTTTATCCGGCCGCTTTTCATGAAAGCCCGCAAAGCGCTGGACGACATGAATAATACCATGCAGGAGAATCTGGCGGGCGCCAAAGTGGTGCGGGCTTTCGCACGGCAGGAAGAGGAGATCCGTAAATTCGAGGAGCGGAACAAGGCCAACTACGATATTTCAATCGAGGTGGGCTGGAAGCTGTCAATTTTCTTTCCGCTCTTTTTCCTCATCGGCAATTTCGCGGTGCTGGTGGCGCTGTGGGCCGGTGGTACTACCCTGCTGGGTCAGGTGACAGACGCGGCGGCGGCTGCTTCAGGCGGGCTCACCCTGGGTAAACTCGTGGCTTTCAACAATTATGCAGCCATGGCGATGTTTCCCCTGCTCATGCTTGGTTTGGTTCTCAATTTCATTTCCATGGCCATCGCTTCCGCCGTGCGGCTGGATGGCGTACTGACCGAAAAGCCGGAAATCGAAGAAAAAGCTGATGCCCGCGACTTGCCCCGCCTGCAGGGATCAATCGAGTTTCGCAATGTATCCTTTCGTTATGGCTCAGGTGAGAAAGCGCTGGACGGTATTTCCTTCTCAATCCGCGCTGGTGAAAAAGTAGGTATCATCGGAACAACCGGTTCGGGCAAAACGAGCCTGGTGAACCTGATCTCCCGATTTTATGACGCCGAAGACGGCCAGGTATTGATCGATGGAATCAATGTAAAGGATCTCTCCTTCAAGACGTTGCGCAGCCGTATTGCCATGGTCCTGCAGGAAACCGTGCTTTTTACGGGTACCCTGCGCGAGAACGTCGCTTTTGGTGCGCCGGACGCAAGCCAGGCAGAGCTGGAACATGCCGCCGGGCTATCGTGCGCCCTCGATTTCATCAACGAAAAGCCTGACGCCTGGGACGAAAACATCGGTGAACGCGGTGCCGGTCTGTCGGGTGGGCAACGGCAGCGTATTGCGATTGCCCGTGCGGTTGCCGCCAGGCCGGACATCATCATCCTGGACGACGTCACTTCGTCGCTGGATGCAACGACAGAACGCACCATCGTTAGCTCCCTGTATGAAGAGTTCTACGGTCGCACGGCCATCATCATCAGTCAAAAAATCAATACCATCCGCGACGCAGACCGTATCATGGTGATGGGAGACGGACACATCATCGGGATTGGTACCCACGACGAACTGGTGGAAAGCAACGACACCTACCGCAGGATCTGCGAAACCCAGGTTGTGGCACGCTCGGGAGGCCGGGTATGAGTGACCATAAAACTACTTCAGCAAGACCGCAATCCGGTTCGCCGGTATCCGGTAAGCCTCCCCGGGGCGGTGGCGGGCCAATTGGTCATGGCAGCATGAGGATTGAGGCAGCCCAGGATTTCAAGGGAGCGTTAAAGCGTCTTTTATCCATGTTCAAAGACCAGACGTGGCGTTTGATCGGTGCAGCCCTGGCCATTCTGGTCAGTGTTGTGCTGAAAACGATCGCGCCGGCATTGATTGGCGGCGCTATAAAAAACGACCTGGAACTGGGTCATAACCTGCCGGACTTTGTCAACCAGATGGTGATCATTCTGGTGATCTACCTCGTCGCCTGGGTTGTGGACGTACTGGCGGGTTTCATCATGAACGTTGTTTCCATGTCAATCGTCACGCGCATCCGCAGCAAGTCTTTTGCGCATGTACAATCCCTTTCCATGGGGACCTTCGACAAGCGTGGTATCGGTGACATCATCTCCCGCATGACAAACGACACGGAAATGATTTTCAATGCCATGATGAACGGCGTACAAAGCCTGTTTTCCGGCAGCTTCTCCATGATCGGGGTCCTCGTCGCCATGTTCCTGTTGTCAGTACCCCTGTCCCTGGTGGTGCTGGCCGTAGTACCCATTATGGCGTTCGTGATCGGTTTTATCGGAAAGCGGATCCGTGGCGCTTTCAAACGAAACCAGGAATGGGTCGGGCGACTTTCGGGCAGCATCGAAGAATCGGTTTCGGGGGTGAAAGTAATCAAGGCCTTCCACCGGGAAGAAGCCGAGTTCCACAAGTTCGAAGTACTCAATGCCTCGTCCCGTGATGCCGGTGTTGAGGCTGAACTGATATCCTACGCTTTCATGCCGATCATGAACGGCTTGACCTCGCTTACCCTGGGACTCATCGTGGGTGTCGGCGGCTGGCTGGCTTTGGGGGGCGCCGCTGCGGGTGTCTCCGTGGGGTTGCTGACGGCTTTTATCCTCTATTCGCAGCGCTTCTTTGAACCCCTGCGCCAGATAACCCAGGTCTACAACATCCTGCAGTCGGCCATGGCCGGGGTGGAACGCATATTCGAACTCTGGGACACCAAACCTGAAGTCAACGAAAAACCGCGACCGCTTCACTTGACGGACGTTCGCGGTCATGTGGTTTTCAAGGATGTGCACTTTTCCTACGCAGCGGGGAAACCGGTTCTGGAAGGCATCGATTTCGAAACACATCCAGGCCAGGTGATCGCCATCGTCGGTCCAACCGGTGCGGGAAAGACCACCATCATCAACCTGCTGTCCCGTTTTTATGACACGGTCAGCGGCACCATCACGGTAGATGGAAACGACATCCGCGATGTCAGGGTTGACGATTTGCGCACCAGCATGGGGGTGGTTCTTCAGGAGCCCTTCTTTTTTGCCACGACCATCCGCGAAAACCTGCTCTATGCCCGGCATGACGCCACCGATGAGCAAATGATTTCCGCGGCAAAAACAGCTAATGCGCACTATTTCATATCGCGTCTTCCCGACGGTTATGACACCGTGTTGACCGAGCGAGGCAGCAACCTGTCACAGGGCGAACGCCAGCTCTTGGGCATTGCGCGTGCCATCCTGGCCGACCCGCGCATCCTGATCCTGGACGAAGCGACATCCAGTGTCGATAGTCTTACGGAAGTGCATATACAGGAAGGACTTATTCGTCTTNNCGCGCACCGTCTGTCTACTATCAAAAACGCAGATAAGGTATTTGTGCTTCATAATCATCGGATTATCGAAAGTGGCACCCACGAGGATTTGATGGTCATACCTGACGGTTTCTACGCTCGGCTCTACAGCATTCAGGACCAGAAACCCGATGTCTGCGAAGAGGATTTTGCGGTGGCGGGCTGCGTAGAAAAAGTTTGAAAGGATTTTCCAGAAACTATAAACTAGGGACAGCGACCGTTTTGGGTTCACCTTCATCGTTCAGTGAAGAGTGTAGACCTGACCCTGCTATCCTTTTAATATGACGCAACGTTACCTTTTTCACTATCTCCTCATTTGGCCTTCGGTTACATTTAATATGAGTCAATTCGTTTAATGGGTGACACCATTTCTTTTCTTGCAACTGCAAATAAATCTGCTATGCTTTAGTCCAATTCCCCGACACTTTTAATAAAGAAAGGATATACAATGACTGCACTAATGCAGGAAATTGAAGAAAAAGCCGCAATGCTTTCCCCCGAAGAGAAAGAGCTACTTGCCGAACGTCTTCTTGCACGTCTTGATGCCGGGTCGCTCAATGAAATTGAGGAAGCCTGGGTTGAGGAGGCAGAAAAACGCTATCAGAACTGGAAAGCACGCCGAGCAGAAGCCCTGGCAGGTGATGAAGTGTTAGCTGACATCCGCAGGGAACTAAAGCTGTGATAGTAGCAGTTGATCCTGCCGCCAAAGCAGAAATACGCGAGGCAGCTTTCTTTTACGAGGATTCCCGTTCAGGGCTCGGCAGTGAATTCCTTAATGCAGTTGAATTAGCGTTTACTCAGATCAAAAAACGACCAACCTTGTGGCGTCACTTCAAAGGTAGCTTTCGCAGATACATCTTAGCCCATTTTCCGTACGCAGTAATATACACCATTGATAATGAGATTATATATGTAGCTGCTGTTATGCATATGAAACGCAAACCCGGCTATTGGATAAAACGAATATAAAATGCTGTCTGATTCGGCAATAAAGAAGAAGGGGCAAGTCTGCCATTGGCTCTTTTAGCTGTCAACAAAGGGATGTCCCCTTTAATACCCTAACGTTACCGCTAACCTGCGAGTGTAGACCTGACC
>JAPLIX010000120.1 GCA_026388865.1 Pseudomonadota bacterium
CACGCCCTTGCTCAGATCCTGCTCGAGTAGTAGGAAGTTCCAGAAGGCCTTTACCATGTTGCTGGTCTTCGCATATACCAATGCTCCGGTTCCGTCCTGCAGTGCCTGCAGCTGCACGCCGAATTTAGCGGTTGTGGTCGTGCCGGTGTCTGCGCCGGTGGCGGAGACCCAGGAGATGGAGATCGGTGTGGTCAGCGTGAGATAAAAAGACATCTGGCCATGTATTGCTGGAGTAATCTCGATTTCCTTTATCGGATTCGCCTTGGTATCGATGGTGGTATCAGTGACCGTGGCTGTGCCGGTAGAGTAGAGGTCGGTTGCCGGGTCATAAGCGCGGACCTTGATGGTGCCAAGGCCGTTTAACTTCGCTATTGCCGCAGTCTCGATACCCTCCTCAAGAGATGTCATGGCAGTATCAAACGCGCTCTGGATACCGGTAGCATCGGGGATTGCGGTGCTATGGCACTGCGAGCAGATGTCAATGGCTGCCTTGAACGTATGGTTGGTGCCGCCCAGCTGATAGCTCAGGTCTGCCGGCGGCGGGGTCTTGTCCATGTGGCACCCGGCGCAGGAGTCTTTCACATCAGCATGTTTTGAGCGCTGGCCGACAGTGACAAAGTAAACGCTCTGTCCCATCAGGATATCAGCCTGGGTCGGTTCATGCGGCCCGCTGTAGGAGGTCGGCACGTTAGCATCATTATGCAGACCACGGCGTTGGTTATGGCACACCACGCATATTGCGCCGCGGCCAAGACCCGTGGCGACATAACCGGCCTGCAGTTTGGGCGAATCGCCGGTCACGCGCACGGTTGCGTCATTCGCATCACCGGAGGTGGTGCCGACGTCATGCGGATCATGACAGGTCTGGCAGGTCTGCGGCTGAACCGTGCCAGCGGTGATGCCAGCAGCTTTGAGCTGATCTGCTGTCATGGTGGCTTTGGTTGCATCATATTTCAGGGTACCCCAGTAGAGGAAGCCCTGCCCGGAATGGCAGACTGCGCAGCTGCCGTTTGTTCCTTCTGCGCCGGCGACTTCAAAATTGCCGTGGCCGCTTTCCTGCCATTGCTGGTAGCGCCCATGTCTCGCAGGTTCGCCGTGGCATGAGCCGCACACTTCTGATGTATGCATCAGGCCTGAGTCAACAAACGCCTGATAGTCAGACTGGTCATCAGCGCCGTTGTTGGCTGCCGTCAGGTCAAACCCGACCGTATGGCAGGGCAGACAGGATTCGCTGTAGTGGTTATTGGGAGTAGTGATATTCTGGCTGAAGATATGGGCATGACCGCTTGCCGACCAGGTTTCAAACTTGTCAGAGAAGGTGGCTGGAGAGCTGTGGCACACGGTGCAGTTGCCCATGATCGGATTGCCGCTTGCATCCTGGCCGGTGATGCCGCCTGACCAGCTGCCTGCATAGACTTTCAACTCAGTCTTCGAGTCTGCTTCAGTTATCGTATATTCGCCCTTTACATCCGGAGTAAAGTATGGATTTGCCGAAGTGGGGTCTTCTAATGCTGCTTTAGAACCGCTGGGCGTAAAGATTGACCAGCTGAAGGTGTCCCCTTTTCCATGCAGCAGCACCGGCACGTTAGTCGGCACGTTCGGCAGACCGGTAGACACTGAAAGCTCAAGCGGCAGCTCTATAACTGCGGTCGCGGGATATTTGCCGCTGGAGGTAGTGGCAGTGACTTTTAATGCTACTTCTTTTCCTGCAGCAAGGCTGTAGGGGTTAATACCGGATATCATGAAACGATCCGGCTCTTTGAGGGCTGTGATAAGAGAAGCCTTTGCCAGCTCATAGGAGGCAAGCTGTACGGTAAATCCTCCTTGAGTAATGTTGGTGAGCGTCGCCGTAGGGCCGCCGGTCTGCTCCGGCAGTACTCCGGACAGGGTTGATCCATCAAGGATGTCAACACTTACCTGCACAGAAGCCGTGCCGCCGAAGGTGCCTTCCTGGCTGGCGGGGGTCATACTCACGACAACGTTGGCTGTCGGTACAAGCACTGCATCAGCGGTTGCCGGCTGAGTCCATTTGATGGTGGCAGTGCCGGTACCGTTCGTGTAGTTTTTCTTGGTAAAGGTCAGTTTGTAATCTCCCTCGGGAATACTGGCTGTATAGGCACCCGAGGCATCAGTAGTGGTCGTTACGCCTTCAACTGCAGGATCAAGGGTTACGGTGACGCCCTCCACTCCTGCTTTGGTAAGCGAGTTCGTGACGGTTCCCTTGAGAGTACCCTTACAGCCGTTTGCTCCCATGAAACCGACCGCTATCACTCCCAGCAGTAAGAATTGAATCATTTTACCAATTTTCATAATTGAAACTCCTCCCCTTGTAGATTGATAGAAACTTCCCCTCCACTTTGATTTAGTTGGTACAACACTGTTTGTCTTTGCATCCCTCCCTTCATCATTGCAAACCAAAACATTAGTTCCGGTTTTCAGGCATAGAAAAACCCCATTAGTTAAGCACAGTTTCACTTAACCCGGAAAAGCTGTATTATTCTATTTTTTGTAATGGCTTGATGGATTGCTGTAGAGAATAACTATTACCCAATTTACTCTATACCTGACTAATTAAATTAAGCCAAAAACTTTATGAGCTAGGTATCCGGTAACTTTTGGATAGTTGTGCTTGAAATTTACCCGCGAATCATATACATAAATTACAAGCACATATTAGTCTACAGAATGTATAGAATATAATATTACATGGTGCAAGGGGGGGGTATAATTTTTCTGGTTCTGGCTTGAAACAGTTTTATATTCAATAATCAGTTCATAAATCCACCAGCTGTATAATTACAGTGCATACTAAAACATTTACCGCCATTTTTTATAGCGTGGTTATCGCAACCCTGCTGTGCTTTATTTCTTCCGGGGATGGGCTGTGCATTGAGGTGCTTGATTTTACCGGCATCACCATAACCGATAATATGGGGGTCCCCGCAACAGAGTTCGGACCGGGAAATATCGTCAAGATTGAAGCGGCATATTCCCTGTCCCGGGCGGGCATCGCGTGGCTGCGCGGCACTGTTATCGGCACGAACTGGTCGGCGGAACTTCCCCTGAGAGTTCGCGTTGGACTAAAAGGGGATTACAAGGCAGCGTGGGCTGTAACCATTCCGGTAACAGCAACC
>JAPLIX010000409.1 GCA_026388865.1 Pseudomonadota bacterium
CACAAGATCGGTTTTGTATTTCAGAATTTCAACCTGCTGCCGCGCATCAGCGCCCTGGAGAACGTGATGCTGCCGTTATCATACACGGTGGAGCATGTCGCAGACAAAGATGTTCGGCGCAGAGCCATGGAACTGATCAACCGGGTCGGCCTGGGCGACCGCTATCACCACGAGCCGTCACAGCTGTCGGGCGGGCAGCAGCAGCGGGTAGCGATCGCGCGGGCGCTGATTAACCGGCCGGCGCTGCTGTTGGCCGATGAGCCGACCGGGAACCTTGACTCCCATACCAGCGAGGAAGTGCTGGGCATGTTCGAGCAGCTTAACCGTGAGGAAGGCATCACCATAATACTGGTGACCCACGATCCCAATGTTGCCCGGCACACGCGGAGAATCATCGGCATCAGCGACGGCATAATAGTTGATGGAGACGCTGCGCACGGAATGTCGCAGGCCGGTGAGCCTGCAGGAGCCGCAGCTGCCGTGGGAGGAACTTCATGAAAATCTATAGAACCATACGAACCGCCCTGCGGGCGCTGCGCCGCAATCCGATGCGGGCCATGCTGACAACGCTGGGCATTATTATCGGTGTTGCCGCGGTTATCGCCATGATGGAAATCGGCGAGGGCTCTTCCAAGGCCATCCAGCGGACCATTGCCAGCATGGGCGCGAACAACCTTCTGGTTATGCCGGGTACCGCGGCAAGTGGCGGTGTGAGCTTCGGCGCCGGCAGCGTCATGACCCTTACCCCCCAGGATTGTGAAGCAATCAACCGGGAATGCCCGGCTGTCCGCAGCGCCGCCCCCATGGTACGGGCCCGTACCCAGGTGATTTACGGCAACCGCAAGTGGGTTCCCCTGTTCATCTTCGGCACCACGCCGGAGTATTTGCTGGTGCGCGACTGGACTACCCTGACCGAAGGCGAAATGTTCAACGAGCGCGACATCCGCAATGGCAGCAAGGTGTGTGTGCTGGGCCAGACGCTGGTCCGGGAGCTTTTTGGCGGTGAGTCACCCATCGGCAAGGAAGTTCGGGTACAGAATGTATCGTTCCGGGTGGTGGGAGTGCTCAGCGCCAAAGGCGCCAACATGATGGGCATGGACCAGGATGATATACTGCTTGCGCCGTGGACCACCATCAAGTACCGGGTGGTAGGATCGTCAGTGGCTAACGTCAACCAGAGCAGTGCCGCTTCAGGTTCCGGCGCGGGCGCCGGCACGGGGTCGGCGGTGAACTCTCTTAGCCAGCTGTATCCAAATACCCAGCTCAACCTGTATCCTGTGCAGTCGGCGACTCAGGCAGCTGACACGCCGCTGCCGGTGCGCTTCACCAACGTTGATCAGATTATGGCTGCCGCTGAGGAGGGTGACGAGATTCCCCTGGCCATGCGGCAGGTAACCACACTGCTGCGCGAGCGCCACCGCATCCATCCGGGTGAGACGGATGACTTCAACATCCGGGACATGACGGAAATGATGAAGACCCTTGCTACTACGGCAGCCCTGATGACCAATCTGCTGTTGAGCGTGGCCCTGATTTCTCTCATTGTCGGCGGCGTGGGTATCATGAACATCATGCTGGTGTCGGTGACCGAGCGAACCCGGGAGATCGGCCTGCGGATGTCGGGGGGCGCGCGGTCGCGGGACATCCTGCGCCAGTTCCTGGTGGAGGCGGTGGCCCTGTGCCTGACCGGCGGAGCCATCGGCATTCTGCTCGGCTGCGGCGGCTCGTACCTGGTAACAAGCCTGCTGCACTGGCCAACGGAAACATCTGTCACCGCAATTATGCTGTCGGTAATTGTTTCCGCCAGCGTGGGCATCATCTTTGGCTTCTACCCGGCGTGGAAGGCTTCGCGCCTCGACCCGATTGAAGCCCTGCGCTATGAATAATCCGGAGGTACTTTCAAAAGTTTAATAAAAAACAGGAGATGACATGAAACCACAGAGTTCACGGAGAAATTCTCTGTGGTCTCAAAAAATACGGTTACGAGATATAGTGGAACAAATAGTATTTTAACTTCTAAGGATTAATTCTATGAAGGATTCCGGATAACGAGAAAATTACCATAAAAATAGAACCTGCTAAGATAGCTGGATGGTTACTTAATTTCAAGGTCGGATGATTAACAGAGGAGCACCAGAGGTCAACAAAAGAGAGGACACAGAGGGGAGACAACAGAAAGCTACGAAAGCTATTGGAAATAAGATATTTCTCTGTGATCTCTGTGGTAATCTTTTTAACAATACTGTTCCGGGCAGCAAGAGATATAAGGAGTACTACGACATGTTGAATGGTAAGACTATGAGCAAATCGCTCCTGCTGGTGTGCATGTGCGCGATGGCATGTACCGGGTGCCTTGTCGGCCCTGATTTCCATCGGCCAAAAATCAGTTCGCCCTCGGCCTGGTTCGGTCCGACAGCGCAGATGCGCTTTGACACGGCGCGGCAGGCGGAACTCATCCGCTGGTGGACGACCTTTAATGATCCGACGCTGACCTCCCTGGTGGAGCGTGCAGTCGTTTCAAATCTGGACTTACAGCAGGCACAGACTCGCATCCTGCAGGCACGAGCTAACCGGGGCATTGTTGCCGCAGACCTGTGGCCCACGATAGATTCGAGTGCCACAGTTACGCGCAGCAGATCAGTCGCGTCCGTTCCGTCGGGAACTGCTTCAACGCTCGGCAGCAGCTCTGCAGGTTCCAAAACAGTTGGATTGATGCACAATACCTTTCAGGCCGGTCTGGATGCAGCATGGGAACTTGACGTGTTTGGCAGGGTCCGGCGTAACATCGAGGCAGCTGATGCTGATGTTCAAGTCAGTATCGAGGATTATCGCGGTACCCTGGTAACACTGGTAGCAGAAGTGGCGCTGAACTATATTAATCTGCGCGATTTCCAGCAGGAGATAGTTATTGCCCGGAACAATCTGCAGTCGCAGCAGCACACTGCCGGGCTGACCCGTAAACGTTTTCAGGTCGGCCTGGTGAGCGCACTGGATGTGGCCAATGCTGACGCGCTGGTGGCAACCACCTCTTCCCAGATTCCTGTGCTTGAGACCGCCGCACAGCAGGCCATCTACAACCTGAGTGTGCTGCTGGGCAGGGAGCCTTCTGCCCTGGTGAAGGAGCTGTCACCGGTCGCCCCGATTCCGGCTAATCCTCCTGAAATACCCATGACGCTGCCGTCAGAACTTCTGCTGCGCCGCCCTGATGTTCGGAGCGCGGAAGCCCAGATCCACAGTGCCAGCGCCCGCATTGGCGCGGCCACTGCCGACTTGTTCCCGAAATTCAATCTCATCGGCTCGACGGGTTTTCAGGGCAGCAAGTCCAGTGACTGGATAAAGGGGATAAATCGCGTCTGGTCCGCCAGCCCTTCCGTCAGCTGGAATATTTTTGATGCCGGCCGCATTCGCTCCAACATCAAATTGCAACAGGCCATCCAGAAAGAGACGCTCCTTTCCTAGCAAAAAACGATCCTGACCGCATTTCAAGACGTTGAAAATGCCCTGATTGCGTATGACAGGGAACAGGTGCGCAGGAGAGCGCTGGTTGATGCCGTCACGGCCAATCGCAAGGCAGTAAAATTATCAACCCTGCTCTATACCGAGGGCCAGACCGACTTTCTTAATGTCCTGGATGCGCAGCGCTCACAGTACTCCTCTGAG
>JAPLIX010000418.1 GCA_026388865.1 Pseudomonadota bacterium
AGGTTGGAGAACAGGCGCTGAAAGTCACCGAGCACTTCCTGAAACAACAGGGGCTGCCGGGGAGCGTCATAGCGTATGGTAACCCCTTTCGCTTGAGATACGGCTTCAAGGAGCTTGACGGATTCCGCGGCTGTTGCAGCAAGGTCGATGGGCACCACCTTCTGCCCTTCGGGAGACATCTGGCCCTCTGCCAGGCTCAGCAGATCCCGGATGAGCTGCAGGAGCTGCTCCTGCTTTTTTATGCAGCGCTCAAGAATCTCCTTCTGTTTGGGCGGCACCTCTCCTGCAAACCCGTCCTGCATGGCAGAGAGCAGACTCTGGACGGCACCCACCGGTGACTTCAGGTCATGCCCGATCTTGTAGGCAAAAGAGATAATCCTCTTGTTGCTCTCCTCAAGCGCTTTCCACGCCCGGGCATTGTCTATGAGCACGGCGGCGCCCCCTGCCAGAATTTTCAGGAACGATATCTCATCCGGGGTGAAATGGTGCGGCGCTGATGCATACAGGCGCAGGTCGCCCTGGATTTTTCCCTTACTCACCAGCGGGATCGAGATAATTATTGACCGGATACCTTCCTGCTGTGATTCCCGCGGGTATTTAATGCGCGGGTCATGCTGAACATCCTCGACGATGATGACCTCATCAGAGTGTTTGGGTGTGAGCCCGTCCTCCGGTGTTATCGGGCCCTTCTGCAGGTACGCATCCGACAGGCCGCTGGTTGCGGCCAGGATCATCTCCTGGCCCCCGTCCTGCAGCAGGTGCACCGCAGCCCCTTTGGCCTCCATGATGCGCACGCTGTCCTGTACGATGAGGTTCAGCACGGCATTGAGGTCGCAGCTGGCAACTATTACCTTGGTGGTTTCATACAATGTCTCCATGCGGGTGAGCGCCTTCTGCAGGGAAGCGGTCAGGCGCCGCACCTCGGCCTCCCGCTCCCGGAAGCGGCCCATGATGGCGGTGGCAAGAAAGGTGGAGCCGAACAGGACGAATGAAAAGAGCAGAAACGCCAGGAGCATCGGAATCGGCGTGAGCGGCGGGGGAGCAGGTCCCAGCCAGAGGCTGTTGACCGGAAAAATCTTTGCCACGTATTCCAGAAACACCAGCCCGGCAAGCCCCAGCAGCAGCAGCGCCGTATACATGTAGCACTGCCGGGGAGAAAATATCATGGCGTTAATGATGACATGGAGTATGACAAAAAACATCAGCGGGCTGAAGATGCCGCCTGTGAAATGGATGAACAGCAGCAGCGCCAGCCAGTCCAGGAAAACCTGCAGGCGGATGGAGAAGAGGGCGGTCTGGTAGGCCGTGCTTTTCTGGCTTTGTAAAAACAGAAAAAAAGCGAGGTTATAGAGAAAGATGACGCCGCATAAACCGTACAGCGCCCCTATCGGCATGAGCGCGCGGAAGAAAATGAGGAAGCATCCTGCCAGCACCAGAAAGCCGCAGATGGCAGCCCAGCGCAGGCGTACCAGCCACTGGGCAATCATCGCGGCTTCTTCTGCGCGGTGTTTTCCCGACTGATAGTATTGCCCGTCAGCCAGAAAATACGGCAGGACGTGCGGGTCGGCATCTCGAGAAAGTTCGCCGGGCAGGAATTTTTTACCCAGCGCTGAGAAAATGCCCATTAAAGAAATCCCTCCGTCAGCTGCTTGAGAAGCTATGCAGTGATTTCATCTTTAATAGTTTCAATGAGTGCCGGAATCATCTGGCGAAGGAAGTCATGCAGTGGCGTGCCGGGAGCAGCTGCAGGCTCGATACCGGCCCCTATCAGTACAATCACTATGCCGGGATGTAGTTCCTGAGCCAGTCTGAGGGTTTGACCGAGACCGATTCCATGGGTTTCGGTCTCGTTTATAGGGATGTCCGTATGGTGTAACGCACAGCGTTTTTTTATAATTTCCCCGGGTGCAACCCCGGTAAGCGCATCGATCACAATAAGCTTCTGTATGCCGGCAAGCTCTCCCAGGATATCAAGAGGTGATGCTCCGGCATATAAAAGGCGCACCTGCTCAGGCAGGCTCTCCGTCTCGAGTTTCCGTATCACTTCCAGCCCGAGCGCATCATCGCCCATGAGCGGATGCCCCACCCCGGCAATCAGTATCTCTGCGTCCGTGGAGAGCGCCATCCTTACGTCATGCCGAGCAGAGAGCGCACTTTTTCAATCAGAATCTTTGGCTGCACCGGCTTTTCCAGAAACGCCTGCACCGGCAGGTAGTCGTTGTCGGTTTCCGGGTTAAACTTCATGTGGGTCTCTTTGCCGATGGCCGTGAGCATGAGGATGGGAATCTGTGCGTACGCCGCATACTCAGACCCCGGCTCGGCATTCTTCAGCGCGTACGTGACCTGAAACCCCTCCGTAAGCTGGTCCATCATGACATCAAGGATTATGAGGTCAGGGTTTACGGCCTTGACCTTCTTGAGCCCGTCGGTTCCGTTTACGGCGCTGTGCACTTCATAGTTCTGTGCTTCAAGAACCATGCGCATTGCTTCCACGATATCCGGATCATCATCAACGATTAAAATCTTTTTCATTGCCTTCCCTCTTTTCCTATTAAGAGTGTTGACATGGTATGCAGCGGCGCGCGCACTGCCCGTAACGGCCCGCTGCTGACTTCGCCGCTATGCAATAAACTTCACATCCAGATAATGGGTCGAGCATGAGATGCACGGGTCATAGGCCCGCACCAGCATCTCCAGGCCAAGCCGGATCTCATCCTGGCTCTTGTCAAGAATCATGGGCAGAAATTTCTCCATATCCTTCTGGATATTAGCATGATTCTGGTTGGTCGGGATGATGCAGTTTGCCTTCACGATCTCGCCCTTTTCGTTATAGGTATAGTCGTGGAAGAGGATTCCGCGGGGCACCTCGACAATCCCCACGCCGCGGCCGGCACGGGGCTTGACCTCCAGTGCTTCCTCCTGCAGGCCGCGCTTCAGGATGGTATCGAGTAACGCTATGGCATTCTCCAGAGAATCGACAATCTCAACCACCTGGGCCACAGAAATCATGAACGGGTTGTGGCAGGGCGCTTTCAGGTTGAGGGCGGCGGCCGCCTTTTTTGCCTTGGGATGAAGGCTTGCATAATTCAGATTGAAACGGGCCAGGGCCCCCGCCATATATGATTCCCTCTTATTCCTGGTGTACTTGGCGGTTGACTGCGGGACGATATACTCGTTGGTGACCGCGAGATAGTCCTCATCTTTATAGGTTCCGGCGTCAGAGGAACAAAGCTCTCCTTCATAGAGCGGGTATTCAGTCTTGGCATAGAGGCCGATGTATTCGGTCTCGCGCTCAAAGGCGGGTATGGTCAGCGTGGCAAAGAGCTCGACGGTCTTGTCAATCTCGGGCCGCGCTGCTTCCAGCCGGGCGCGCGTCTGCTCGAGTTCCGAGGTCTTGGGCAGGCAGGAAAAACCGCCCACCTTGCAGCGGATGGGATGCACGGTACGGCCGCCCACCACATCACAGAGGTCGTTTGCCAGTTTTTTAAGCGTCAGCGCCCGCACCACCACATCCTTGTGCGTCTTCACCAGCGGAAACACGCTGCCAACGCCCAGAAAGTCCGGCGCCACCAGAAAATAGGTGTGCAGCACATGGCTCTGCAGATTTTCCCCGTGCAGCAAAAGCTTCCGCAGCAGCCGGGTCTGCTCTGAAATTTTCACTCCCATGGCAGCTTCGGTTGCCTTGAGCGAAGCCAGCTGGTGGCCGATGGAGCAGATGCCGCAGATGCGCGAGGTTATGTGGTTCACGTCCTTGTAGGGCCGGCCCTGCAGGAACGCCTCAAAAAAACGGGGCGCCTCTACCACGTTCCAGGAACATTTTTCAATGGTCCCGTTCTTCAGGTTCACCTCGATATCGCCGTGGCCTTCAACTCTGGTCACATGATGAACATTAATGGAAAGATTCTGACTACTCATTGCTGTCCTCCGTGTAGGCATTAAATAAACGGTACTCCTTCATGATCATATCCGGCGTGAGCCCGTATTTTTTCATGATATCGGTCTGGGCATTCTTATTCGGCTCGCTGATAAATCCCCGGCATCCTGCGCAGGCGTCAACATTGCTTGGGCACCAGGCACCGCATCCGGCCCGAGAAATCGGGCCGAGGCACTTCTGCCCCAGCTCATACACACACAGGTTATCTTTAAGCTTGCATTCAACGCACACCGGGTAATCAGGAATTTCCGGCTTTTTCCCCAGCAGCAGCGCCTGCACCACGCGCAGGAACTCGTCCTTGTGAATCGGGCAGCCGGGAATGTGAACGTCCACCGGCACTACCGCATGGATGGGCCGGGCCGGAAATGTTTCAAACCGGCCGGCTTTATCTCCGTACACAATATTTTTAACCGTATCCATGCCCATTCTGTTTTTCAGGGCATTCAGCCCTCCGCTGGAGGCGCAGGCACCCAGCGCTACTAATACTGTGGCACGCTCTCTGATCTTCTTCAAGCGCGGGATGTCTGATTCCCGTGTTATTGATCCCTCGACAAAGGCAATGGCATAATCATCGCTCGCTTCTGTCATTGCTTCGCGAAATGCGACAATGTCTACCAGTTCCAGCAGGGTTGGTATTTCCATCTCCAGGTTGACCACCTGGAGCTGGCAGCCCTCACAGCTGGCAAAATCAAAAAATGCAATTTTTGGCTTCATGTTACAGGGCCTCCTCTTTCTCTTCTATCTGTGAATACGCGAACACCGGGCCGTCCTGACAGACATAGTAGTTGTTGATCTGGCAGTGACCACACTTGCCCAAGCCGCATTTCATGCGGCGCTCGAGCGACAGCCAGATATTCTGTTTCGGCACTTCCCTTTCCTTGACCTCAAGAAGCGCGTACTTGTACATGACCGGGGGGCCCACGATCATGACCGCTGTTTTCCGCGGTTCGATGGTTATTTCTTTAAACAGGGTGGTGATGACGCCCACGTTTCCCTTCCAGCCGTCATCAGACCGGTCAACCGTTTCCAGAAACTCAATGTCGCTGCGCTTGGACCACGCGGCAAGCTCATCAGTAAACAGACGCTCCTGTGGCGAGCGCGCGCCGAACAGGATGATGATGCGGCCAAACGCATCGCGGTGCTCCAGGCTGTACTTGATCAGGGAGCGCAGCGGAACCAGGCCGATGCCGCCGGCTACAAAGAGCAGGTCTTTGCCCATCAGGGACTCAACCGGAAAGCCGTGACCGAACGGGCCGCGAATGCCGAGGGCATCGCCGGCTTTGAGGCCGTGGAGCGCCCTGGTGAGATTTCCTGCTGCTCTCACCCCGAGCTCAAAGGTGTTGTCCCTGGCCGGGGGAGAGGAGATGGAGATAGGCCCTTCGCCGATGCCAAAGAGCGATACTTCTACAAACTGTCCGGGTGCATGCCCGAGGCTGCGCCCGCTGTCGATTGACAGGAGAAAAAGCTTCTCAGTCTCTGTGAGCTGAGTAATTTTTTTAATGGTTGCCTTTTCCGGTACATAGGGAGAGCTCAATTGTTCTGCTGGTTGCATTATTGGACCTCCTTCTGGGCTAGGGCATTAAAAACCTCGACCGGATTGATATCGGCAAGGCAGTGTGTTGTGCAGCGGCCGCACCCGACGCATCCGGGCTTGTTGTATTTTTCAATCATGTATTTCCCCTTGCGAAAAAAGCGGTGCCGGTTGCGGTGGGCGCGTGATTCGCGAAATATTTCACCGGAGGCAACCCGGGTGAAATCCTTGAGCAGGCACCCGTCCCAGGTGCGGTAGCGGACCCCGCCGGAGATGTCAAGCGCCACGTCATCCCTGACATCAAAGCAGTAGCAGGTAGGACATACCAGGTTGCATGAGCCGCAACCCAGACAGCGCTTCTCCAGCTCTTCCCACACCGGGTGGTGCTGATTTTTTTCCAGCAGCGCGGGCAGCTCTTTCACCGGAGTGGTAATGCGGTTCAGCGCAAAGCGCACCTGCGCCTTTTCCTGCTCTTTCTGGAACTGGGCCCGCTGGCTGTCTGCAGGAGCCGTAACAAGCTTTTGCGGAAGGATTTTCTTTCCCGCTGCAGTTGCCACGCGCACAAAGTATGCTCCTTCGATGGGGGTGAGCATCAGGTCAAAGCCGTCCTCAGCAGTTGCGGTACCCATGCTGGAGCAGAAGGCATTGAGTGATGGCTTCTGCACATCCACGCCCACGATGATGGTGCGGGCCCGCTGCTCAAGATAATACGGGTCCTTCTGCCCGTCACTAAATACATCATCGAGCACGGAAATGGCATGAATGTCATAGGGGTGCACGCCAAAGATAATCCGCTCGGTTTTGTCTGCCTGCGGCCTGCTTGCCTCGTTGCCCTTGAAAGCTACCAGGTCTTCGCGGGGAGGAAAGATAAATTTCTTTGGTGACTGCAGAGTCACATCATAGTCCAGTACCGCCTCCTCCGGTTTCTCCAGCTTCTCAAACCGGTACTTCTGCAGATGCCGTTTCACGCCGATAACTTCCCGGCCGCTGGCCAGAAGTTCGGTCAGCCATGGAACAAGCGCCTCTTTGCTTAAAAGCAGTTCTTCCATACTACTCCCTTCATTGCTGTATA
>JAPLIX010000247.1 GCA_026388865.1 Pseudomonadota bacterium
GTAATCATGTTCTGCGTTTCAGTGGTGAGCGGGGTGTGAACGGTGAGCACGTCGGTTTCCCGCAGCACGTCTTCCATCCTGTCGTAAAGCTTCACTCCTATTGCCTCGGCCTTGCTCTTTTTGATGTACGGGTCATAGGCGATAACCTTCATGCCGAAGCTCTTGGCACGGACAGCAACATTGCCGCCAATTCTTCCCAGACCGATAATGCCCAGCGTCTTGTTATAAAGCTGAAAGCCCATGAACTTCTTCCGGTCCCACTTCCCGGATTTGAGAGATTCATTGGCCAGAGGAATTTTGCGCGCAGCGGCAAGCATGATGCCCATGGTGAGCTCGATTGCGGCACAGGTGTTGCCAGTAGGCGCGTTCATGACAATTATGCCTTTTTTACTGGCAGCCTCAATGTCTACATTGTCGAGACCCACCCCTGCCCGCCCGATAATCTTGAGTTTGCCCGGGTCCTCTATGAGATCAGCAGTGACTGCTGTGCCGCTGCGGGTGATGATGGCGTCGTATTCGCCGATAATCTTTTTCAGCTCATCAATTTTGATCCCGGGCCGCACATCAACGTCAATAGAGCCGTCGCGCTTCAGGATGTCAAGCCCTTCCGGGGAGATGTTGTCGGTAACCATTACTTTAAATTGGGGCATAAACTCCTCGTGATTGCATGCGGATTGATGATTGCGGAATACAGAATATACCAGCTTTTATCTGAATTCAATTTTCCGAAATAGATAGCAAAATTTCTCCAATATAGCAAGCGCCTGTTCCATTGCAGGTATTTGTTCCACAGGAGAAGGCAGTCGGGAGGCAGGATCATTATCGTCACAGGGACTAGCTAATTATTATGCTGGTGCCTATTTGTTTTCCGCCGGAATCCTTGCAGCATAACCGGCATCAGCTGGCACACCCAGTGCTGCGCCTATTTTTTTCAGATAACCTTTGATACCTTGATGAGTTGCATGATAGGCAAGCAGCTGTTTGACATAGGGTTCTGCGCGGCTGCGGCGCAGAGCGGCATCTTCTTTGCCGGAAGCGTACAACAGTGCAAGGTCACCAATACTATTGAAGTTCCGGGGATCTTCAGCCAGAGACGCAAGATAATGCTGCTCTGCCTGCTTGAAATCTCCAAGCCCCCGGTATGCCCGTGCTTTATAGTATTCAACACTCGCCTGTTCTGCACCGTAAGGCCAGCGGTCTGCCCCGGTAAGCAGCTCCAGCGCGCGGATATAATTATTGGATGTCAGTATTATAGTCCTTGCCTGATAGAATAGTTCAATACGGTTATTTCGCAAATACTGCGTTGCCCCGGCACAGAGAAGAATTATGATGACGGTAATCCGGGATAATTTTTCAAGATAGTGCTGCCGTGTTGTTATAAAACGCGGCGCCTGCCTGTCACGCTTATCAAACCAGAACCAATACATCAGCCGGCTAGCCAGATATAATGAGCCGAAAATAATTATTTCTTCTTTCATGGTTAGCAGAGGCAGAAAATATTCAGCGTTGGGACGCCAGCTGGAAAACGGCCACAGAAAATATCTTTCCGGGGAATGCATGAGATCGAGGAGATCATGAACCAGTATGAAGCATAGCGAAAGAAAAAATGCCCTGCGGAAGGAAAGGCGGGCCAACGCGATAAGCCCTGCTGATGTGATCAAAGCTTATCTGGCAGATAATGTCAGGTAAATAACTGAGAAAAAGAACTATCGAAACCCATATGGCTGCCCCGATCGAATCGCGTGCCCGCGGCTTTGTGTATTGCGCTGCGCCCAATCCGACAAAAGCATGTCCGAATACCGGCATGAACACGAACCTCCTGATACGATAAATAACTAATACCTGTAGAGGTAACTAGTTTAGCTTGCCCTGTCAATATAAAATACAAAGGCAGCACCATCGCTGACACTGCCTCTTTTTTGCCCGTTATTCCTGCTTCCGCTGGAATAACAATTTTCACATCTTGCAATCTGTGTTTATCTGCGTCCTGATTAAATTACGCGGACCATCAGCACACCCTCGATCTTTTTCAGCTTGTCCATCAAATCATCGCTGATGTTGTTATCAACATCTATGATGTTGTAGGCAAAGTCGCCCCTGCTCTTGTTGAGCATGTCAGCGATGTTTATCTTTTTCTCGGCTAGCACCGGCGTAATCTGCCCGATCATGTTCGGTACATTCCTGTTGGCGATGATAATGCGCTTTGCGCCGGACTGAGGAAGAATGCACTCCGGGAAATTAACTGAATTATTAATATTTCCTCTCTCCAGAAAATCCATGAGCTGCAGCACCGCCATGACCGCGCAGTTCTCTTCTGACTCAGGAGTTGATGCCCCGAGATGCGGTATGGGGATGACATTGTCCATTTTCAACAGCTCTTCATCCGGAAAATCCGTCACATAAAAGGCCACCACCCCCTGGCTGATTGCTTCCTGTAAATCTTTGTTATTCACCAGCCCGCCGCGCGCGAAGTTCAGGAGGCGCACGCCCTTCTTCATCAGCGCCAGCTTATCCCTGTTGATCATGCTCTTGGTCTTGTCATTCAGGGGCACATGCAGGGTGATGTAGTCGGATTCCGCAAAAAGGCTGTCAAGGCTCAGTGCCCGCCTTACCGTGCGGGAGAGGCCCCACGCAGAGTCAACCGTCAGAAACGGGTCATAGCCGATTACTTCCATGCCAAGGGATTCCGCGTCATTTGCCACCATTACGCCAATGGCCCCAAGGCCCACCACGCCAAGCTTCTTGCCCTTGATTTCCGGGCCGTCAAACTGGGACTTTCCGTCCTCGACCAGCTTGGGCACTGCGTCGCCTTTGCCGATCAGGCCTTTTGCCCAGGTGATGCCCTGGTATACTTTGCGGGATGACATGAACAGCGCCATCAGCACCAGCTCTTTCACCGCATTGGCATTGGCACCCGGCGTATTAAAAACAACAATGCCGCGCTCCGAGCACTTGCTTATGGGAATGTTATTCACCCCTGCCCCGGCCCGGGCAATCGCTTTTAGAGACGGTGGCAGCTCCATCTCAAGCATGTTAAAGCTTCGTACCAGCACGGCGTCGGGACCGACTATTTCCGAGGCATATTCGAAATTATCCGGCGGCAGCAGGCGCATCCCGTTGGGAGATATCTTGTTAAGTGTCTTAATTTTAAACATTGCAACCCTCCGTTTTTATAAAAATAATAAATTCTAATGTCAAAACTCTAAACAAATTCAAAAAACGAAACTGAAAACTTGTTTTGAACATTAGTATTTGTGATTTGAGATTGTTTAGAATTTAGAGTTTCGTGTTTCGTATTTTAATAATCCTGCTCCGTGTCTTCCGTGATTTCTTCTTTTACTTATTCTCCATTTCATACTTCTTCATGAAGTCCACCAGCTTCTGCACCCCTTCGACCGGCATGGAGTTGTAGATGCTGGCCCGCATGCCGCCCACTGATCGGTGTCCGGAAAGCTGTACCAGACCCTGTTTTCCTGCCTCAGCGATGAACTTTTTATCAAGCTCCTCATTGCCGCTGACAAACGGAATGTTCATGAGCGAGCGGAATTCCCGGGGAACCGGCGACTTGAACATGGCAGACGCATCGAGAAAATCATACAGAAGATTTGCTTTGGTTTTATTGATCCCCTCCATCGCCGGGATGCCGCCCAGGTCCTTCAGCCACTCAAACACGAGCATTGCCATATAAATGCTGTAGGTCGGCGGGGTGTTGAACAGTGATTTATCTTTCACGTGGGTCGCGTAGTTCATCATGGTGGGGGTGATGTCCAGGGCTTTTCCCACCAGATTATCACGGATGATTACCACGGTCACTCCGGCAGGGCCGATATTTTTCTGCGCGCCGGCAAAGATAACACCGAATTTGCTCACATCCATGACCTCGGAGAGTATGTGTGATGACATGTCCGCCACCAGGGGCACGCTGCCGGTATCGGGATAAACCGGATAGCGGGTGCCTTCGATGGTGTTGTTGGAGCAGATGTAGAAGAAATCAGCATCAGGGGTGAAGGTGCTCTTGTCAAGCCGGGGGATGTAGGAATGTTTTTTATCCTCTGATGATGCCAGGATATTGACCGCGCCGTAGCGCTTTGATTCCGGGATCGCTTTCTTGGTCCACTCCCCGGTGTGGACAAAATCAGCCTTCTTGCTCTTTGAAAACAGGTTCATCGGTATCATGGAGAACTGCAGCGATGCGCCGCCCTGCAGAAAGAGCACCTGGTAATTGGCGGGGATTCTCATGAGCTCGCGCAGCAGGGCCTCTGCCTTGTTAATAATGGCTTCAAAGGCCTTGGAGCGGTGGCTCATCTCCATCACCGACATTCCCGCATTCGGGTATTCCACCAGTTCGCTTGCCGCTTTTTTAAGAACCGGCTCCGGCAGACAGGCCGGGCCTGCAGAAAAGTTATACACTCGTGCCATAGGTACCTCCTTATTAATGTGTTAGATCATGACTTCTAAACGCTAAACTAAATATCAGTTTAAATACTATCGGCTGGCTTTGTTATAAAAGCGTACCCCCTATAAAAACTGAAAAGATAATCTGTATATATAATCTTTAAAATTTACAAACTTGAGAAGTTGATTTTTTATGAAACAGCTTCTGCATAACATCTGAATTTTACTACTGTCACATAATATTGTAATTTCTTTTCTGTATTATAACTATGTACAAAACCAAAAGATGTTTTTTCGGTACGCTTTTATAACAACGTCCTTAGGGGGTACGCTTTCATTGCAAAGTTAGCACTTAGAAGTTAAATGAATAAAAGAATCCAAGAGCCAGAATTCAGAATATTTTTTTCTGAGTTCCTGAGTTCCAGATTTTTAATTTTTGTTTTTAAGTAAAATAATCAATATGTAAGTAAAATCATATCAATACATATCTATTTTGTCAATAACAAAAATAGATTAAAAAAGGATGTGTTGCCCCCATCAATTATCTCATTGCCGCACAGGTGATAACCCTTCTTTCTGTGATAATATAATCTACCGGCACATCACGTTCAGGGTCATGGGGAATATTATTTAGTATCTGCATCTCAAAGGCAAGGGCCACAGCGCTCTTTTTGGATTCCCTGAGCAACCGGTCAAAAAATCCCCCGCCGTAGCCGATTCTGTTTCCGTTTGCGAAAAACGCCGCGCCCGGTGCTATCACCAGATCAATATCATGGTAAGCTACCGGCCTGATTTTTTCCTGCGGCGGCTCAGGTATCCCCCATATTCCGGGCGCAAGATCTCTATCAAAATCTTCCAGACGCGACAGGGCAAGGCGCTTGTTCTTCATGTCCGTAACGGGAACAAAAATGGTTTTTCCTGATGCAAGAGCCTCCCTGATCATGGCATGCGTCTCCACTTCGCTTCTGAAGGATACATAGAACATCACGGAACGGGCTGCGATAAATTGGGGTAGCTTAAAGAGGGATTCTTTTATAAGGCGGCTGTTTGACGCCCTCTCTTGTGTATCGAGGGCATCACGCAGTTGAAGAATAACCTGACGTATGACGGCTTTTTGCCGCCCTATGGACTCTTTCATATTATTAATAACCCCCCCGTGTCACTCGCGGAGAACTAAACTTTGCGCCTTCGAAGAACTCAGTTGATCCGGGATAGCCGCGTTGCCCGCTTTTGCATGCCTGCAATGACACCCCCCTGTTCCCCCCCTTGACAAGCTGATCTTTACCCGCATTTATGTCTGGACACAAGGGGCGTTGCGCTAATTGAAAAATTTGTTGAAGGTGCAAAAACAAAATCAGCATAAAATAATATGTTTTCCTGGATTCCCGCCTTCGCGGGAATGACAAATATTAAACACGCACCTCAACTATGGTCATCCCCGCGGAGGCGGGGATCCAGTTTTTGTATCTTTTATAAGAATTCATACTCAGTTCTCCCTGTGTCCAGACATAAATGTGGGACATTGTCAGTTGACAAGGGGGGGCGTAAGAGGGGTTTCTGCGGTGAACTCAATATTATAATGTGGTGAGCCATTTTTTATACTTCTCAATTTTTCCGTGAGCCGCGGCAAAATAAGTTTCAGCTTTTTAGTGATGGGGCCCGGTTTGCCCGCGCCGATGGTCCGGTCATCAACCTCTCTGACCGGTGTTACTTCCGCCGCTGTGCCGGTCAAAAAGCATTCATCGGCAATATACAGCTCATCCCGGCTGAAACGCTGCTCCACAACCGGTATGCCGGCGTCGCGGGCAATCTCCATGACTGCGTCCCGGGTTATGCCCCGCAGGATTGAGGTAGGAGGTGTTGTCTTCAGCACTCCCTTTTCCACAATAAATATATTTTCACCGCTTGCCTCTGACACATACCCTTCTGTGTCCAGAAGTATTGCCTCATCGTATCCTGCTGCGATGACTTCACGTTTTGCCAGAATTGAGTTTACATAGTTTCCGCATATTTTTGCCTTGGTCATGCCGGCGTTGACATTATGCCTGGTGAAGGAGGAAATCTTTGAGCGAATCCCGAGAGCAAGCCCGTCGTCGCCAAGAT
>JAPLIX010000203.1:0-1100 GCA_026388865.1 Pseudomonadota bacterium
GCACTGGAAACTTTTCTTTGAACTCTTGTGCGACTTCCTCGTTAACCGGCCTCAATCCGTATTGTGCAAACAAACGCTGAGCACTCTTGCCATGTACAAATTCCACAAAAGCTTCTGCAATCTGGCGGGTATTGTGCTTATCAACATTTTTATCTATAACCGCAATGGGATTTTCAATAAGGATGGTTGACTCTGGAATAAGAAATGGGAAATCTTTACCTTGCTTTTTCCTCAGCAAAGCTTCATCCTCATAGGTAACCAGGACGTCTCCTATGCCCTGCTCAAAAGTTGTCACTGAAGCGCGGCCTGATTTATCCATTACTTTAACCCGTTTTTGCACTCCCTTTAAAAGATCCTTTGCAAAGGTGTAATCCTTTTTTCCTGTTTTTACTTCAGAGAGTTTTAATCCCGCCCCATATATTGCATTTACATCCCACATTGCTCCCCCTGAAGTTTTTGGGCTCGGGTAGAGAACATCAACATCAGGCCTTTTTAAATCATCCCATTCTTTTATATTCTTAGGATTACCAGGTCGATACCCGATGACAACCAGGGAATTAGTAACAAAGCCATGATATTTATTTTGTTTCCAGTCATGGCTGATGAGACCTGATTCCTTGAGTCTGCTGATATCTTTTTCGAGGGAGAGAGCAGCAATATCGGCTCCCATACCGGCTGCAATTGCCCTGGATTGGGCGCCTGAGGCTTCATAGGACTGTTCAAATTTCACCGTCTGCCCGGTTTTTTCCTTCCAGTATTTTATAAAAGCAGGAATAACATCTTGTTCGTAAGCGTCCTTAGGAACCGTATACGCACCAAAAATAATTGTTTTTTCTTCTGCTGCAGCTTGAGGCAAAACTCCAATGCAAACAACCCAAAACAATGATACAATTAAACTGATTCGAATCGTGCCATTCATAAATTACACCTCCATCTTTGTTTTTCTTTGTTTCTTTGTTTATATATATCCAAGTGACTTGAGTCGTTTCCTGATTGCGTCAACCTCCTGTTTTGTGAGGGCAATATCCTTATCCACCCTGCCGCTTGATACGATGTCACGAAGCAGGTAAACAACAAAATCAGTGACTGAATTAAAACCA
>JAPLIX010000203.1:1133-9918 GCA_026388865.1 Pseudomonadota bacterium
GTAGAGCGAGCGCGGTATTTTTATTGTTACTTTATCTTTCATGAGCAGCTCCTTAAAGCTCCATTTGGAGTGTTATAAGAGTGCATCAAAATCACCCTTTTGTCAAGCTGTTTATGCCCTGCCTGCTCATTAACCCCGTTTATGGTTTGTGTTCATATAGTCAAAAAGCGTTATGTTAAGACGGAGCAGCATTTCCTCAAGTTTTGCCAGGGGAAATCCAACCACATTATAGTAGCAGCCGGAAATCTTTTCCACGATGATAGAACCGGCTCCCTGGATTGCGTAGGCACCGGCCTTATCAAGGGGCTTAATACGCTTTAGATACGACTGTATTTCTCGATCATTAAGGGTACGCATGGTAACCAGTGTTTTTGCATAATCAGCAATTATTTTATTTTCTTTTGTATCAATGATGACGAGGCCGGTAAACACCGCATGGGTTTTCCCCTGCAGCAGATTGAGATACGCAATCGCCTCATTCATATTTTTAGGCTTTTCAAGTATTTTCTTCCGGTACACGACAACGGTATCCGCGCCAATGACCAGAGCATTTTTATATTTATGTGCTATGGCATGGGCTTTGCCCAGTGCATTGTCCATAACGTGCTGTTCTGGCAAGGTGCTGGCATGATCCATTTCTTTAAAGCCGCTTGCTGCTACCATAAACGTAACGCCCAGATTTTTTAATAGCTGTTTGCGCCGGGGAGAGCGTGATGCAAGAATCAGATTCTTCATATTCTCTGTCCTTTCACTGCAGTTCTTTGATATTTTATTTTCTGAAACAACTGTGCTATACTATTTGTAAACTTAAGATGGCACTACACCAACTTTTATAAACATTACCGTTACTGCAAATTTCAAAGGAAATAATATTATGGCAAAAGCAACTGTAGCGATTTTAAGGACAAAACCTGAAACCGTGATAGATGATTACCGGCGCCTCTGCGAACTTGCCGGTTTGCGCAAGGCGCTCGACCCTTCTGCAACCACAATCCTCAAGGACAATATCACCTGGCATAATGTCTTTCCCGGTGTCAATACGACGCCCTGGCAGCTTGAGGGCACCATCGAGGCCCTGAAATATTACGGTTTTACTGATCTGGTCACCGTGCACAATCACACCGTCGTCACCATACCGGAAAAAGGTGAAGAGGATTTAAAGTTTAAGCCCCTTTACGCAAAACATGCTATACCGGTGCTCTACAATTTTAAAGAGGAGCACATGCGCTGGATTGAGTACCGCCCGAAATTTAAAACCCTTGCCCTGCACAAAATATTTCCTGACGGCATCCGCATCCCCGATTATTTTCAGGAAAAAAACATCGTGCATATGCCAACGGTTAAGACTCATTCATATACAACGTACACCGGCGCGCTTAAAAATGCCTTCGGCGGCCTGCTCAATTATCACCGCCACTATACCCACACCTGGATTCACGAGACCCTGGTTGACCTGCTTGCTATCGGCAAAGAGATTCACACCGGCATGTTTGCCACCATGGACGGCACCACCGCCGGCTCAGGACCCGGGCCGCGCACCGTGGTGCCCCATGACAAGAATGTAACACTTGCATCAGCCGACCAGGTGGCAATTGATTCCGTGGCAGCAAAACTGATGGGTTTCAACTGGCGTGATCTTCCCTGCATTGCCCTCTCGCATGAGCATGGTCTGGGGATTGGCGACCCGGCAGAGATTGAGATTGTTGGCGATATTGATGCCGCAAAAGAGAACTGGAATTTTGAGGTGGGGGTTAATTTTGCTACCGGAGTAGGCAGATTATTCTGGCATGATACGCCGCTCAAATATATTCAAAAGTTATTCTTCCATACCCCTCTCGTGAACATCTTTATATTTGGTTCTGAAATCTATCACGATAAAATATGGTATAAATATAAAGGCATGCCCCAGGTCAATAAATGGCTCGCCGAATCACCCTGGGGACAATTGTTTGACCGCTATCCACGCTGAGAATTACGTGCAGCCTCCTATGGGCTTTCCCGCTCTTCTTCACTGATGACGATTTCTTCATCATCCGGCGCCGGCGGCAGTCCGTGCTGGGTTCTCAGGGCTTCAATTTTCTGCAGGGGCCGTTCAACCTGCCGACGCCTGGTAGTCAGAAGGGCATCATATTCCTTCCGCACATCCTCAATACGCTTGCCCAGTACATCAAACTTTTTTATATATTCATCCCATTGCTTTTTAAAAGAACCAAGAAGCGACAATATTTCATGGGACGTCCTCTCCAGGGCAAAATTGTCAACCGCCTGCCGTATAACGGCAAGCACTGCAAACAGCGTTACCGGGGAACAGAAAATAACATGGTTTTTAATCCCATCCTCAAGCATTGAGCTGTCCTGCTCATGGATGAATGCATACACCTGTTCATTGGGGATGAACAGCAGCACATAGTCAACGGTGTTCTGCTCAGGATTAATATAATCGCGCGTCGCAACTTCCCTGATCTTACCCTTGACGTCCCGGAGAAAATCTGAGCGGAATTTTACCTTTTCCGTTTCTACCTGAGCCTCTAGGAACCTGACATAATTGTCCAGGGGAAATTTAACATCCATGTTGAGCCGGAGTTCCCGCGGCAGCAGAAAGGTAAAGTCAGGCCGCGAGCCTGTTCCGGCAATGGTCTTCTTCTGCAGGTAATTAACATTCTCGATAAAGCCCGCAATGCGCAGGACATCTTCCGCCATCCGCTCACCCCACTGCCCGCGTACTTTGGTGCTGGCCAGAGCTTCGCGCAGCGTGCTGGTGCTCTGGGTAAGTGCTTTGGTCTGCTCGCCGACAATTTTTAAATGGCTTGCAAGCTCTCCAAATTTTTCCACACGGTCCTTTTCCAGGCTCTGCATCAATTTTGAAACATTCTCCAGTTCCCCGGTCATCCGCTGCAACTGCTGGTCGATGAGACCCTTTTTGGCATCAAGTTCCCTGGCACCGACCTCCCGCTCGGATTCAAGCCGTGCTTTGGCCAGCTTGAGAAATTCCTCTGTTGACTTTGACAGCGCCTCGAGCGACATGCTGCCAAAGCTCGCCTTCACATTCTCTATCACCGTATCGAGTTGCGCTTTGCGCTGCATTTCGCTTTCACGAAACAGCTCATCAGCAAGCTCCCGGGCAGTCTTTCCCTGCATCAGACGTAAAATATACGCTGCAGCCAGCCCGGCAGCAAATCCAATGATGAGAGCAAATAAAATTGCTAATCCGTTCATGAAGATAATTTTACCGGTTAACCTGTATCCCTAATCACTCATCCCCATACCCTATTCCCTGCTTTCCTTCGGATGCCACAGCTCAATAAGCTGATCAAGTATCTCTGCAGCGTCCCGGATGAACTTCGGGCAGCACTGCTTAATAAGTTTCTCCTGCTGTGCGCGCTTCATGCCCTCCGGGGTGCTGATATCACAATCAAGAAGCTCCCGGCACAGCACCGTTACATTTCTCCCCTTGAATCTATGAACAAATTCCCGTACCACTGCATAGGCGTTTTCCTTGCCCTGAATATCCCCCGGAGTTGTGCTGGCAAACTTCAATCCAATGACCATAATGGCACCGGTTACCGCACCGCAGGTATCTGCCATGCGGCCCATGCCGCCGCCGAATCCGCCGGCCACTTTTAATGCCCGCTCTTCGCTCAGCCCAAACTGCTCAGCGTATGCTGCAAGCACTGACTGCGAACAGTTGAATCCCCGAGCAAAATAGTCTGCCGCCCGCTCTGCACTATTCATAACAGCATTCCTCCAAACTTAGTTACCTACCGGTAACCAGTGCTGCTCCGGCATCATAAGCTTTCTTAAGCTCTTTGGGAAACTTTGCGATGACGCCCCTGCACTTTTCATCAAGCCCGTGGAGAATGCCTTCAAAACCGCAAGCGGAGAGGGCCTCAATGGTCTCTACTTTGTGCAGCTTTAAAATGACCATGATGTTTTCAATGATATGGTCATAGGTATCATCATACGCATAGCCCCAGGTTCCGATAACCAGTGCAACTCTTCCAGGCTGAAGTTTTGCGCCAAACTTAAAACGCTCAAAACAGTCCCACCGGTCCATGAATGTTGACAGCTGGGCGCATTCCCGCCCGGTATAGATTGGAAAACCGATGATGACAGCATCCGCATCCATAATCTTCTGGTAGAGGGGTGTCATATCATCTTTTACCGTGCACATCCCCTCATAGCCCTTGTCTTTGCATTTTCTGCAGCCAATACAGTAGCCCAGCTTTATCTTCTGCAGCATAATTTTTTCCGTCTCATATCCAGCATCTCGAGCCCCGCACAGGGCTTCATCTATTAAAATGTCAGTGTTGCCGCCCCTGCGGGGACTGGCGCAGAATGCTATGACTTTTTTCTTTTTTGCCGTGGCTTTCTTATGCGAGCGCCGTGGAGACTCCCATCTTTTTACTTTTATGGGCAGTGCAGCATACGCCTGCATATCATCAAACGGATCAAGGGTCAGCCGCTTGAACTTTTCCATGTTTTCCATCATATGAAAAAACGGGTCATAGGATTTGGGAACAATAAGTTTTACCGCCTCAATAATGAGGGCTTGATCAGCGGTGCGGGCTTTTCGCGCACCCATCAGCAAAGACAGCATAGTGAGTATTTTCTCTTTTCTTTGCTGATGCATAATCTTCGGCCAGATGGCAATAATCTTCTGTAATGTTCTCTCTGCTTCCTTGCTTAATCTAACCTGCGGCATGGCATCTCCCTCCGTTATATGAAATACCTTTCACTATCAGAAATGCACCGGTTTTCATTCGTACCACAAATCTCCGCTTCTTTCAAAAGTATTTCTTTTTAATGAAATTAACTATTGAAATATCCCCTCACTGGTGTCATAAAAATCATGCCAATGAAATTTTAAATGATACCAGCGTATGGACGCAATAATTTGAACTTTGTTATTGTTCCCATTTTCCTTCTTTCCGGCACCTTATTCCCCTTAGAAGAACTCCCCCGATGGGTCCAGTCATTATGCTACGTTAACCCTCTTTTTTACGATGTGGATGGCTTGAGGTTCAGCCTTCTTGGCATAAGCACCCTCCCTGTTGTTCTTGATTTTTTAATACTTATTGTGCGCTGTTGTTTAATGGTCATACTGGGGGCATTCCTTTTTTCCTTCGTCGACGTAGATTGATTTTTTTCCCTTCTGAGTACATAGGAGGCCGAACGCTAACAAATCGTCTAATACCGTTAATTTTTCTGCAAAATAATCTTTATTACATGCAGAACTCACGCAAAATGAATGAAATAATAATCCTTTTTACAACTCATGAATTTCTCTTTTATGCCGAATAATTAAACAAAAACTTATAATATTAAAATTGACTCCGGAACAAATAAAGGATATGGCAATTAGAATGATACGCATTAAGTCCTATATAATAAATAATTTTGAGCAGCTGCTGGTCCTGTTTATATTAGTGTCTGTTATTTCACTCAATTATTTTATTGACCAGAAAATCGCCCTGCTCAATCTCTTTTACCTGCCGGTACTGGTGGCCGGATTTATTCTTGGCAAAAGAAAGGCAGTGCTGACCAGTATGTTAAGCATAGCCTCAGTTTTGTTTTATGTGATCATGTTCCCGCAAAGTTATATGCCCTCTCAATCCATCCTTTCCCTTGCCATTACCTTCATCTCCTGGGGCAGCTTTTTAACGCTCTCATCAATAATAGTGGGCCATCTCCACGAAGAAAATGAAAAAAGATACCATCAATTAAGAGCCGCCTATATCGGCATACTGGAAATCCTGTCAAAATATATCGAATCTGCAGATAAATATACCCAGGGCCACTCGGTCCGGGTTTCTCAACATGCCACTGATATTGCTCTGGCAATGAAATTGAATACCCATGAGGTTGAGAATATAAAGGTTGCGGCGCTGCTGCATGATATTGGCAAGGTTGAGGTCAGCAGCGAGCTCATACGCAAGGCTGCGAAATTGAGCAAAGATGAAAAAGTGCTCATGTCGTCGCATACTGAAAAAGGTGCGCAACTGCTCTCCTCGGTGGGTGACGTTTTGAGCGAAGCGGTACCCTTGGTGCTTGCCCATCATGAACATTTTGCCGCCGGTGAGGCTAAAAATAATGCGACTGCGGTGCCACCCCTGGGTGCTCGCATTATAGCTGTTGCTGATTCCTATGATGCCATGGTAACTGATCGGCCGTATCGGGCCGGCATGCCAACATGGAAGGCTCTCGAGGAGCTGGACCGGTGTGCGGGAACCCAGTTTGATCCTGAAGTGGTGAAGCATTTTAAACTCGTTCTAAGCCAGCAAAGAGGCTCTCAGAACGTCCTGACCGAAGCGGATGCGGCCGCTGCGTTACAGTTTCCCTCATAAAAATAACGCCGGTCGGTCTACACCACAGATGCAGCACCTTTTTATAGAAAGCAATAACCCAGATGGCAGCAAAAAAAATAGGTGAGCTCCTGGTCGAAGCAGGCCTCATTACTGAAGAACAGCTTGAGAGTGTGCTCAATGACAGAAAAAAGAACCGGGGCCTGCGGATTGGAGCGCTCCTGGTCAAAAAAGGCTATACAACTGAACTTGATATAGCAGAGACCCTTGCCTACCAGTTAAACATCCCGTTTGTGGATATTGCTTCCTATCCGGTTGATCCTGACGCCATTAATCTTATTAATGAAAAGCTTGCCCAAAAATATCATGTACTGCCCCTGTGCCGGGACCACAATGTTTTAAAGATAGCAATGGAAGATCCCCTGGATCTCAATGCCATCAATGACGTGCGTTTTTCTTCCGGCCTGCAGCTGCAGCCGTGCGTCGCTACTCCCTCAGATATAACAGAGGCAATGCGCATCCATTACAATTTATCCCAGCCCATAAACGACCTCATTGATGACCTTGCCATCAAAAAAGAAATTATTGAAGTAATTCATGACGCTGATCCTACGCGGGATATTGCTGACTACGCAAGAAAAAGTTCTACCCCGCCTATCATCAAGATGGTCGACTCTATCATTATCCATGCTATTGAGAATGGGGCCAGCGATGTGCATCTGGAACCGCAGCAGAGATGGATAAAAGTAAGGATACGTGTTGACGGCCTGATGCGGGAATCCATGCAGCTTCCTAAATGGGTACAGGGACCGATTGTTTCACGGATTAAGCTCATCTCAGGCATGGATATCGCTGAACGGCGGGTATGCCAGGACGGCAGAATTAAGATACGAGTCGGAGACAAAGCCCTCGATATCCGGGTATCCTCGCTCCCGACGCAATACGGTGAGACGGTGGTCATGCGTATTCTCGATCCCAAGTCTGCAGTATCAGACCTTAATAGCGTTGGCTTTCTCAAAGAGGATAGGAGACGCGTTATTGAGATGATCGACCGGCCCCAGGGGGTTGTCATTATAACGGGCCCCACCGGGTCAGGGAAGACCTCAACCCTGTATGCAATGATAGAACATATTAAAGGGGAAGAGATAAATATCATCACCATCGAAGACCCTATTGAATATGAGCTGAAAGGGGTAAATCAGGTGAGCGTGAATGAAAAGACCGGGCTTAGCTTTGCTTATACACTCCGTTCGGTACTTCGTCAGGACCCAGATGTTATACTGGTAGGAGAGATCAGGGACAGTGATACAGCAATGATCAGCTTTCAGGCATCCATGACCGGCCATTTAGTATTTTCTACGTTGCACACCAACGATGCAGTTGCATCAATATCGAGACTCAGAAACATGGGCCTGCCGTCCTACTTAATGGCATCTTCGCTTAACGGCATTATTGCGCAGCGTCTGGTGAGAAAAATCTGCCCGCACTGTAAAGAGGAATATACTCCTGCGAATGAGGAAATTGGTAAAATCGGTCTTAACTGGGTAAACAATAACAGGCTCTACCGTGGCAAAGGATGCAAGCGCTGTAATGGAACCGGCTATAGCGGGAGAACCGGGGTATTTGAAGTTTTAACGATCAACAGTAAAATCAGGGATATGATAGCAGGAGATGCTCTGGAGAATGATATAACGAAAGCCGCCCTGGAATCCGGGATGACCCCCCTTTACATGGATGGTTTAATAAAAGTTGCTGCCGGCATTACGACCATTGAAGAGCTTACCAGGGTGGTCTATCTGTCCAAAGACAGTACGGATAAAGATGACGTGTGCCCCAGCTGCTCCAGGATCGTCATGCCCGACACCGAACAATGCCCCCACTGTGGCCAGCTCATAAAGTCGGACTGTAAATTCTGCGGAAAACCATTGCAGCAGGATTGGATAATATGCCCGTTTTGCGCAACCAGCGCAACCAGGCATAACCCCGATTCTTCGTTACCTGCACGTTTGCACCATACATAGCACTGTTCGTTGCCGAATACCCGGTGAGCCATAGAGCGCACCGCTCGTCTTCTCCCCACCCCTCCCTTACTTTCAAATATTCATAACTTTCCCCATAATTTATAGTGCTTTCATTACTAGAGCGCAGGGGGGTTTTTTATGCCTTAATTTTGGGGAATGTCCTGTTAAATATTTTCTTGACTATTACAATAATCTATTTAATATATGAATATATGTTCAATTATATATCAATACTCACATGAGACTGAAACGCTGCCAGTTAAAACATCTCGCTCCTGACAAGATTCGCGCACTGCAACAATCCCTGCTGTCACCCGGAACCTTGCAGGAGCTTGCAGAAACATTTAAAGTCTTGGGGGATCCGACCCGCCTGAACATAATTAACCTCCTGGCAAAACAGGAATTTTGTGTCTGTGATATTGCCTCGATCCTCAGGGCAACCAACTCGCTTATATCGCACCA
>JAPLIX010000203.1:9968-12690 GCA_026388865.1 Pseudomonadota bacterium
GTGAAGGCCAAAACGCCTTTTACAGCCTTGACGATGATCATATCAGGCACTTGTTTAATGAAGGGCTGGTTCATGTTCGGGAACGTGAGTAACCAAAAGCTATCAGGCTATTATATGCGCAGCTATGCTACTATCAGGCAGATTACAAGGGCACAGTATGGGTGTGGTTGAGGAGAAGTATATAAATATTCCCTTGTCTATCAGGGAGAGCGGGGAATGTTTCAACTGCACGACCCGGCTGATGGATGATATAAAACGTCTCAGGGGTATACATACCGTTGCAGCAGCAGGAGAACCATGCCAGCTGCAGATAACATATGATCCCAATTTTACTTCATTGGAAAGTATTGAAAATTTCATTATTCGTCAGGGAGTGCGCATTCAAAAACATTATGACCACAAGCACTATTTTATTGAAAATCTCGATTGCCCTGACTGTGCGGTAAAACTCGAACAGCGCATATCCAAACTGCAGGGAGTCACCTGGGCCTCTCTCAATTTTGCCGCCTCAACTATCTGGCTTGAATATGAACCGGAAGAAATTGCTCTTCCGGTAATTCTTTCCACCATACAAAAGGCCGGCTATCAATATCACGAACCGGCAGTATCGATCGTATCAACCTCCGGTTCTACATCGTCTTTTATGCTATCAGGACTCGATTGCCCGGATTGTGCTCACAAGCTGCAAAAAAAACTATCCCTCTGTGATGGCATTGAACAGGCGGACGTTAATTTCACCAGCGCTACCCTGACCGTAAAGCATGACCCAACGCTGATCAACCGTGCCGAGATAATTGCTTTTGTAGAAAAATCCGGATACAGCGCAAAAGTGCATGACGCTGAGATGAAAAAGCGTCTGACCGGCTTTTTCAGCATCAACAATGCTCGCCTGCTTCTCACCCTGCTCTCCGGGCTTTTTATCATCTGCGCGGTGGCGGCATCGCTTCTCAAAGACGTCCCGCCGGCACTGCTCTTTGCCATAGGCATGTTTCAGTTTACCGCAGTTCATCTTTGTTATCTGCTGGCAACGGTAACCGGCGGCTTCTTTGCGGCGCGGAGCGGTTTTTACACGGTACGAGCAAAAGCAACGGATATGAACGTGCTCATGACACTTGCCGTCATTGGAGCAATAGCCATCGGTGAGGTTGCAGAGGCGGCGATGGTCTCATTTCTGTTTTCCCTGGGAAATCTTCTTCAATCATACACCCTGGATAAAACCAGAAACTCGCTGCGTCAGCTCATGGACCTTGCGCCGCGGGAAGCACATGTAAAGAGGGGCGGCAGCTTAAAAAAAGTTTCCCTTGCAGAATTGAATATAAATGATGTTATTGTGGTTAAACCAGGCAACCGGATCCCCGTTGACGGAAGTGTCATACAGGGTGATTCCTCTGTAAATGAAGCGCCCATCACCGGAGAATCTGTGCCCATAGACAAACAGAGCGGATCCCGGGTATTTGCCGGCACCATTAATATTTCGGGAGCTCTGGAAATAAAAGTGGAAAAGCGTGTTGAAGATTCAACGCTCTCCCGGATTATCCATCTTATAGAAGAAGCCCAGTCCCAGAAGGCCCCATCCCAGCATTTTGTTGATACGTTTTCTAAAGTCTATACGCCCCTGGTCATAGCCTGCTCCCTGGCAATCATGGTTTTTCCGCCGCTGCTGTTATCCCAGCCGTTCATAGAATGGTTTTATCGGGGACTGATGCTCCTGGTAATTTCCTGCCCCTGCGCTTTGGTCATTTCAACGCCGGTGGCAATTGTTTCGGCCATAGCCTGCTCATCCCGGAAAGGCATTTTGATAAAAGGCGGTGCCTATCTTGAAGCGATGGCAGGCATCACGGCAATTGCCTTTGATAAAACCGGAACTCTTACCAGATCCCGCCTTGAGGTAACAGACCTGATACCTCTCAACAGCACATCAGATCGAGACCTGCTGGGCATTGCTGCATCACTTGAACTGCTCTCAGAGCATCCGCTGGCAAAAGCTGTCATAACAAAGGCCGCTCTGGAGGGTGTGCGGTATCAGGAACCGGCAGATTTTGCTTCGTTCCCCGGCAAAGGCATAAAAGCACGCATTGATGGTGACTGGGGATTCGCCGGGAATAGCGCCTTTTTTACTGAACTGGGTCTGCCGACTGACCATTACACAAAACACCTGCAGCGTCTGGAGCATGAAGGAAAGTCCGCTATTCTCGTCCAGAACGGGAGTATACAGGGAATTATCGGTTTTTCAGACAGCCCGCGCCGGGAAGCACAAACATGTATGGAAGAGCTTCGGCGGCTCGGCATTAAGCACCTGGCGCTTCTCAGCGGCGATAATGAAAAGGTCGTTTTTGCATTGGCTCGCAGCCTGGGCATAGCTGAATACTACGCCGGGATGCTCCCCGAGCAAAAGGTCGACGCTGTGCACATGCTGGTATCCCGGTATGGCTCCGCAGCGATGGTGGGTGACGGCATCAATGATGCTCCTGCCCTTGCCGCTTCAACCGTTGGCATTGCCATGGGTGTGGCCGGAACCGATACCGCCCTGGAAACTGCAGACATCGCGCTCATGGCAGACGATCTGCTTAAGCTGCCGTTTCTTATTCACCTGTCGCGAAAAACACGTTTAACGATCAAAACTAATATCTGCTTTGCCCTCATGGTTAAGGCGCTGTTTATTATGCTGGTATTTTCAGGGATGGCTAATCTGTGGATGGCAGTGGCTGCTGATACGGGAACA
>JAPLIX010000549.1 GCA_026388865.1 Pseudomonadota bacterium
GCCATCCTGCCAGCGCTCCTGCATGTTGCTCCCGTTATTGCGCCAATGGTCACGGCGGTCATCCCAGTTTTTGCGCATATTGTTGAATGTTTTATTCCAGTTACCGTGGCCTCCCTGACGGGCATCGGAAGGCATTACCCACAATAAACTTATGGTTAGTAATAATATGAGCATTAATATGATGCGTTTACAATGATTCATGGCTTGCCCTCCGAAAAAAGCTGTGCATCTCGCCGGTCCTGTGCCGGGGAGATGCACAGCAGGCTTGATTACCTATGCTGCGATCTGTTTAATAGACTACGGATGGAAGCTTCTCGGAACTTTTGTAGTTGCCCTGGTTATCAAGAATCACAAGATATGATCCATTGAAGCCTGAGTACTGCGTAATAATCTCGGGAATTTTATCTCCATCAAGATCGGCAATGTCTATCCCTGATGCCCGTACGTAAAACTGATTCGTTTGTCCGGGGATTGCCGGAAGCAGTTTTGAACTTTTCACTTTTCCCGTATTATCAAGAATGACCAGGTACGAGCCGGCGGCAATGTAGGTTATTTCCGGAACACCATCGCCGTTAAGGTCTGCTGCTTTGAACTGGCTCATCATGCCTCCTCCTCCCATCATACCACCGCCGACATAACCACCTCCGCCGCCATTACCGGGCCCGCCGCCCATCATATTACTTGTTCCCGCACTCCAGGCGCAGGGCAGTATTGCCAGCATGAGTGCCAGTGTCAAAAACGCGGTTAATTTAATTGAACATGTTTTCATAATTAATCTCCTTTTGCTTGAATAGGGGGTCTTAAACAAGCAACAAGACCCCTGGTTGAACCTTTAGCACAATTGTTTAATGTAATTAAAGAGGAAATCTTTAAAATTGGAATAAAAACGCTGCTCTGCTGATCATGAATAACCTGCTGTAAAAACAGGGCAGACGGGTGGTGTTTGATATTACAGGAGAAGACAGGAGTTCTTAAGGAATAGCGGGGGAGGAAGGAAAAGATGCCCGTTGTATGCGTTGTTAAGACAGATGATAGAGAATAAACACTTTTTTTCTGCCAGGACGCTGCCCCACGGCCCTAAAACGAGTTTCTTTTTTGAGGAATCACTATTACTGGTTACAACAAAGGTTATGATGTTACTCGACCGGGCTGCTTCGTTACATTTATTAAAATCACAAGAGCCAGCTGCACCATTTTTACGAGGGCTCTGGACATTCTGTTCAAAGGAGCTGGTTTTATTGCAGCCGCACTTGCACGCTGCTTCCGCACAGCAGGAACAGCAAGGTAACTTTTTCGCATTAACAGGTATAGCTGTCTGGAGCAACATGCTTATAACTGTTATTATGCCTATGACTGTTTTTGTAAGCATTCTCATGTGTTTCACTGGTAATATTAACACAATTAAAAAGACGACCCCCTTAAATGCCCCCAAAATAGGAATAGTTTCAAAGCTTTTCTTGTTTGCTGTTCGTATCTTCTTTGGCGTATGCAGCCGGCTGTGCTGCTGTCGATTATTTTGCTTTTTCCTTTGTTTCCTTTTCCTTCAGGGCCTTATCAATTACTTTACAGGTACCTTTATCCAATTTCCCCGTTTCTTTCATAGAGCAGGCTTTTTGACATGCTTTAATAGCTGCTATTGTTGCCTCATCCAATTTACCATTGAATTCGCCAGAAGAATAATACCCCAAGGTCTTAAGTTTTTTCTGGTAATCCATTATCACGCTTTGCTGCATGCTAAAAGCAATACTTACCACGCTGAAGGTAAAAACTAAACACAGAGCTATGGAAATATATTTTCTCTTCATGCCTTTCACCTCCCATACGATTTATTGGGGCTATCAAAGGGGTCTTTTAAAAAATTAGCGTATTAATAGCCTCTTGTCAACCTGCTTGCATATCTGTTATATTTAACAATTGGCTTGCTTAAAACCTGCGGTGCTAATAAAAACCTTTTACCTCTCCTGAAAAAAATTTATTATTGACATATATATCCTTCTTCTATTATAAAGA
>JAPLIX010000527.1 GCA_026388865.1 Pseudomonadota bacterium
GAATATGGGGTATGACTTCCCTGCTACCAGGATTACGGTCAACCTCGCGCCTGCTGATATCAAGAAAGAGGGTTCTGCCTTTGACCTGCCCATTGCCGTCGGCATCCTGTCCGCGCAAGACCATCTCAATAAAGAAGTGCTCGGCACCTATGTGCTTATCGGGGAGCTGTCTCTTGACGGCCGGGTGAAGGCGGTGCGGGGCGTGCTTCCGGTTGCGGTTGCCTGCAGGGAAAAAGGCCTGAGCGGCATTATCCTGCCGCGGGAAAACGAGCGGGAAGCCGCGATTGTCGAGGGGATCGATGCTATCGGCATTGAGACGCTCTCCCAGGTGGTGGAGTTTATAAACGGCAGGCTGGAGATAAAGCCGGCCCGGGTAAACCTTGACGAGCTGTTTAATGCGCATCAGGACTATGGCATTGATTTTTCAGACGTGAAAGGACAAGCGCATGCCAAGCGGGCCATCGAGGTTGCGGCAGCAGGCGGCCACAACCTGCTCATGGTCGGCCCGCCGGGTGCAGGTAAAACCATGCTTGCCAAACGGATCCCGACGATTCTGCCGCGGCTCACCTTTGATGAGGCAATAGAGACGACCAAGATTCACAGCGTGGCAGGGCTGCTGGGCCATGGCTCACCGCTGATTGTCCACCGGCCGTTTCGCTCTCCCCACCATACCATTTCCGATGCCGGCCTGATCGGCGGCGGCACCATCCCGCGGCCCGGCGAGGTGAGCCTGTCCCACAATGGCGTATTATTTCTTGATGAGCTGTCGGAGTTTAAAAAGAATGCATTGGAAGTGATGCGGCAGCCGCTGGAGGATGGCAAAGTGACCATCTCCCGGGCGGCAACCTCCATCACCTATCCATCCCGGTTCATGCTGGTTGCGGCCATGAACCCCTGCCCTTGCGGCTATTTCACTGATCCCCAGCATGAATGCACCTGCACCGCGCCCATGATCCAGCGCTACCGCTCTAAAATTTCCGGGCCCCTGCTTGACCGCATCGACATCCATGTGGAAGTGCCGGCGCTTAAGTTTCAGGAACTCTCCCGGGATACGGCAACAGAAGCTTCTGCCGACATACAGGCGCGGGTCAGCCATGCCCGCTCCATTCAGCAGAAGCGCTTTGCCCGGATGAAGATTCACTGCAACGCCCAGATGAGCTCCCGTCATTTAAAGGCCTTCTGCCAGGTGGATGAGGCGTCAAAGCGGCTCCTTGAAACTGCGCTTGACCGGCTGGGGCTTTCGGCCCGCGCTTACACCCGCATCCTGAAAGTCAGCCGCACCATCGCTGACCTTGAAAGTGTAGAACAGATACAGTCTTCCCATATCTCCGAGGCCATCCAGTACCGAAGCCTTGACCGGCAGTTCCGGTTTTAGCAGTGCAGCCTGCTTGATTTACAAAATAGGCGCGATAGATTATAATGCTCTACAGTAAGCATGCTTACATTGGCAAAATAGGGAGAATTTATCATGACAAAACTGCAAATTCAAACTGACGCAAAAGACGGCGTAATAGGAATTATTCAGTCTGCAATAGCCGCAGAAATAAAACGGCTCGAAATTGGTTTACATAAGACAATTAAAAATATTGAGAAGTTTGAAAAAAAATACAGGGTATCCTCTGCCAAATTTCAAAAGCAGTTTACTGCAGAAGATATGGGAAATGGTGATCAGGAATATATTGAATGGGCCGGTGAACTGAAAATCAGAAAAAAATAATGACGTGTTACTCACTGAGTATCTATCTGAGCTGGTAAAAATTATTGATGAATACTCTAAAACAAACTTGATTATCAGCTCAGAAATAAAAAATGATTTTAGAACAGAACAGATTGGCATCATAAGAGGCAATCTTGTATTTGCCGATCAATCAATCCTCTATTTCACTGAGTATCTTGACCTCAGATACCGGATCGAGAAACTTTCCTGCTCCTACCATTATCAAAAAAAAGCCGGGACGTTGATTTTTAGATACGACAATGCGCGGCACAGGCCAAAGCTTGCCTTTGAAAATCACAAGCATTTAGCAGATGGAAAGATAACTGAAGCAAGCATTCCTGCATTAACTGATGTTCTTGATGAAGTAATGGATTATCTTTTATGAGTCGCCCGCACCATCGCTGACCTTGAAGGTGCAGAGCATATCCAGACCCCTCATATCTCAGAGGCCATCCAGTACCGCAGCCTTGACCGGCAGTTCAGGTTTTAATATATTGAGTGCCAGAGTCCGCTCAAAATAGAAAATAAATCCGTCCCCTTTTTACTTCTGCGCAAACACGAACGAACCGGTCGACCACTGGGGAGTAAAAGATTTGTTGGACAATAGGAAGAAAAAATGGGTTGAGTATTGAAACCGCAAGAATGCGGGAAGCCAAAGAAGCAGAAAAACCAGTATGGTGTCCCCGGATTCCCGGGATTCCCGGATTCCCCCCCGGATTCCCCCCCGCGGGCGATTGAAAAAATAGAGAGCTGAACCACATCGCAACGTAAGTAACAACGTCCCTAAAGAGTGTATATGAGTACTCAAAAACTCCGCACACCAAAGGGCCTTGGTTGGCTTAGTGATAGTGCCAAGACCACTGATCAAAATAAAATTTTACAGCTTTTATTGAAACTTCGACAACTTTATTGTGCGATTTGGGCTGAGTGTATATGGCTAATTGCAGACGCATCACAATCAGCAACGAAATTTATTGTTTCTGATCACCCGGTCACTGTCTACAACCGTAAATGTGGGCCGCGTTCGCAATGGTGCCGTGGTACCAATGATCCGGATATTTGGCTTCATGGAACTCATACAATATTTCCACTTTGTTTAGATAAAATACTCATACTTACAAATTTATCGTGGGTAAGGAATCCATATCAATCCGAAGTTGGTTTGCGTCCGAACCCAAACCCATTTCGAGGGGCGATCTTTAATTTTACAGATATACAGACCCTTCGTTATCTTAATGAACAAGAAATTCGGGAGATTAATTTTATCATTAAGAGTCGTGCGTATCGCTATATTGGAGCAGCCGAAGCAGAATGGCTATACCCAGAAAAGCATGTGACTAAGTCAGATTGGTATCAATATGGTAATGGCTATCTACTGATGCCAGATCCTCGATCTGCTACATATGGAGGAGAAATAATAATCGGTCATCGTGATGGAACTGCTTCTGCATTTGATGAATATGGACATAGGCCTTTGGAAGAAGGGTATAGAGATGAGGTGGATGAAAAAGATTGGGGAACTTTTCATCGTTTTCAAGGAGAATTCGCGAGATTATTCGGTCCATATCGCAGAGGAAGAGCTTTCAACACCATGAGGCTTGATAAAGAACGCGACGATGATGATTTTTATCAGTATCATTTAAGGTTAGAAAAGAAAAAAAGGAAACAATGATAAGCTTAGTAATATATAACAACGGGGCAGATTTATTTCTTGCTATGAAGAAGCCTTGACCGGCAGTTCAGGTTTTAATATATTAAGTGCCAGGGTCCACTCAAAATAGAAAATAAATCCGTCCCCTTTTTGTACAGGAGATATGAGAAGAATTACACTATACAATATTTGAATGCGTTAGTTCAGAGTTTTACTAACCTCGCTACGCAGCTTTCGGAGGAATTGGAGGTCATCCATGTAAATGTCGAGTCTTTGTCGCCGAAAGAAATAGCAGGAAATGCTGCACTCCTCTCGGGACTTGTGTACGACCCATTATAATGAATATTTTTAATCAATAAGCATTCAAACAAATGCTGTTGAGGAAATTAGGGACAGTCACCGATTTTATTTGCCCGCGCGGATGAGCGTATTGTTGTGAGCTTTTTGGGGGAGAGCCGGACGATCTTATGCCCGGATTCAAGTTGAATGCGGAGCAGATCATCACAGATGTCTGAAAGGTCACCTTTAAATTTGCGTGTATGTGCGAGACGATGTTTGCGCACTTCCTCCACAATCTTATCTTTCATATTTCGACCTCCAATAATTCTTCCGGTGAACAGATTTCCGGGCAAACATATCCTTCTTTTTCGACAGTTTTTGCAGAATCGCAGAAGACGAAATAAATACGTGATTCGTGGTTCGGGAAAAGAAGAATACGAAGGGATTGAAATGCAAATTATTGATTAACTTGTTTATAAATTTTATTTACTGAGTATTTTTATTAGCCCGGTTATTGTTTCTGCAGTTTTTTCTCGTTTAAGATGACCTGCCTTATAAAGCAAGATTTTTTTGTCCGCAGTAAAAATACGATTCGGGCGTATATTACTATTTCTATTGAGGCTGCCAGATTCGAAGTCTTCTGTCTCTAAAGGAATTGAATAGCGGTCTTTGATATTCTGGCTGGTTATTTGAGATAAAATTACATCGTCCCCTGATAATTCTGCAAGAACAAGCGCAGGTCTTCTTTTAGCTTGCGTTAAATCAGAGAAAGGAAAAGGGACGACAACAACATCGCCCTTTACAAATTTTGCCATGCCTCATCCTCTTCAGGAGACAGCCAATCTTTTCGGAGAGAAGATTCGCTGAGGATAGTTACTTCCATCTTTTCCCTGCGAAGCTTCCCCTTGAGATAATTAACAAAATCAAGAAGCTCCCCTGCATATTCATCTGGCAGAGTATCGATTTCTTTATGCAATGTTTCTTTTGCTAACATAAGCATTACCTCCATACTATTAATAATAAATAACAAATATAAAGTCAATTGTAGAGATATGAAAAAATAACGCGACAGATTTATTTTTTATTACTCTTACTATGACTGTGTAAGATCAGTCAAACATTCTAACAGGCTGCTGAAAAACACCCGTCTGCTTCGTTGCGCTCATCCTTCGTCATTGCAACGTACTGTACAGTACGCCTCATTCCTCGCGATTTCGCGCGCCTTGCATCCGGATGTTTTTGACCAGCCTGGGAAAAAACTACTTTTTCAACAACCTGCTAAAAATAAACGCCCCGCTTCAAGTAACGGCATGCGAAATATGCAAACGGTCACAAAGCTGAAAGAAAATTTAGCAGCACTTCATTCAGCTTAAACGGCTTTTCCTCAAAAAAAGCATGGCCGCCGCCGCTGATTATCATAAAAGGGGAGATTTATTTCTTACTTTTGATGGGGCTATTCAAATACTGCTTCTTTGGTTCATACCTGCCGTGCTCCCAGTTATAGATAGTCGTTTCACTAACCCCCACCTAACTCCTTCTGTGATAGTCCTTGTAAGATCCTGTGCTTTTTGATAATTTATCAATGAGTACCGAAGACATGTTTTGTTGCTCGGATATTCAGCGCCTGTGCGGCACAAGCCAAACATAAAAGGGGATTTATTTCTTGCTTTTGAAGAAGCCTTGACCGGCAGTTCAGGTTTTAATCTGCGCTGACTCAACCCTGTTTTTAAAATTAAGTTTTTTTCGATTATGGTAAGCGGGTAGTGTAGATTTTCAACTGCAAGAGCTATCCCTTTATCTTCTGCTTAAATTGTAACTAATTTGACTGGCAACTGTTTGATTAAATAT
>JAPLIX010000093.1:0-881 GCA_026388865.1 Pseudomonadota bacterium
GAACAGGTTCGTGACCTTAGGGACCTTCTGTGGGCGTCCATTGACAACGATGACTCCCGTGACCTGGACCAGCTTACTGTTGCCGAGGCAATGCCTGGAGACAAAATAAAGATTCTTGTTGCTGTGGCTGATGTGGATGCAATTGTTAAGAATGGTTCAGCAATTGACGATCACGCTCGCCAAAATACTACCTCTGTATATACGGCTGCCGCGATATTCCCGATGCTTCCGGAAAAGCTTTCCACCAACCTCACATCCTTAAACTTCAATGAGGATCGATTAGCAATTGGAGTCGAAATGGTGATTGGAAATGACGGATCCCTGCAGGGTTCGGATCTATACAGGGCGATTGTCCGCAATCATGCAAAGCTCGCATATAACAGCGTTGCAGCATGGCTGGAAGGGAATGGAATGGTGCCTGCGGCTATTGCTTCGGTCCATGGACTTGATGAGAATCTACGTATTCAGGACCGGGCAGCACAAAGCATGAAGAACTTCCGGCATGTTAACGGTGCCCTTAGTTTTGAAATCATTGAGGCAAGACCGATATTTGATGGCGATGAAATCCGTGAACTCGAAGTTGAAAAAAAGAACCGCGCAAAGGACATTATTGAGGATTTCATGATAGCGGCAAACGGCGTGACTGCTCGGTATCTCTCATCAATGAAGTTCCCTTCTCTCCGCCGTGTGGTTCGCACACCAAAACGCTGGGAACGAATTGTCGAGATTGCCCGGGAAAACGGGTTCACACTTCCTGATAATCCAGATTCACGGGCACTTGAGGAGTTCCTGAGTAAGGAGCAAGCAGCCGATCCCCTGAGATTCCCCGACCTCTCGCTCTCTATTATCAAACTCATGGGACCCGGTGAATATGTTGCAGA
>JAPLIX010000093.1:901-5497 GCA_026388865.1 Pseudomonadota bacterium
CCCGGTGACACTGCCCAGGCACACTTTGGTCCTCCGGTCAGGGACCATGCCCATTCCACAGCCCCTAACCGTCGCTACCCGGACCTTATTACGCAGCGGATGCTGAAGGCTGCGCTGGCTGAACGTCCCGCACCCTATGCCAAAGATAACCTGGAGGCGCTCGGTAAACACTGCACAGAGGGGGAGGATGCAGCCAAGAAGGTCGAACGGCAGGTCGCAAAATCCGCAGCGGCACTGCTGCTGGAGTCAAGAATCGGGGAACGGTTTGATGCCATCGTTACTGGTGCAGCCCCAAAAGGCACGTGGGTCCGTCTTCTTCATTTTCCTATTGAAGGGAAACTGGTGCGTGATTTCGAAGGAATAGACGTGGGTCACAGGATTCGCGTGCAACTGATTCATACTGACGTGGAACAGGGTTTCATCGACTTCAAGAGAGTTACTTGATCAATTCATTGGGTGTCAGGTTTTATGGGGGGCAGGAGGATATCACTCATTTTTGAATACGCAGCAGGTTTCTCGGAGCTCTTGCACTATATCAAGTTTATATCCCGGAGTTGGTGTTTTCCAGTACATGATATCGTACTGGACTTAATCTTTCAGATTAATTTTCGTACGGTCTTATCAATCTTTATTTTTAAATTATCTTATTCAGGCTGTATTCTATAATGCCTTCCGCGCCGGTCTTCAGAAGCTTCGGCATGAGTTCACGAACGAGCTTTTCCGCGATTACTGTTTCAACAGAGAACCAATCTGACTGATACAGGTTGGAAATGGTCGGCGCGGTGATGCTCGGCAGCAGCTTGACAACCGCTTCCAGCTTGTCTTTGGGCACGTTCATTTTGAGGCCGACCATACCGTCTGCCCGCAAAGCTCCCTGGAGCAGAAGGGCGATCTGCTGGATTTTTTCTTTCTTCCACGGGTCCTGCCATGATTCTTTATTTGCAATGAGCTGGGTGTTTGTTTCAAGAAGATCATAGAGGATTTTCAGGCCGTGGGTCTTGATGGTGCTGCCGGTCTCGGTGACTTCGACAATTGCATCGGCAAGCCCCTCAACCACCTTGGCCTCAGTTGCCCCCCAGGAGAATTCAATTTCAACATTGATATTCCTTGAGCTGAAATAATTCCTGGTAAAGCCGACCAGCTCGGTATAAATCTTTTTCCCTTCCAGATCTTCAAGCCGTTTGATCGGTGAATCATCTTTCACCACGAGCACCCACCGGGCAGGCCGTGCGGTGGTTTTGGAATAGATAAGGTCACACACCACTTCCACTATAGAGTTGTTCTCAAGTATCCAGTCCTTGCCGGTGAGGGCGACATCAAGGGCGCCGTTTTCCACAAAGCGCGGCATTTCCTGGGCGCGCACCAGCACACAGCTAAGCTCATCATCATCAATACTGGGAAAATAGCTGCGTGAGCTGGTAGTTATTTTCCAGCCGGATTTTTTGAACAGCTCAATGGTCGCATTTTCCAGGCTTCCTTTGGGTATGCCGATTTTCAGCTTCTGCAAAATAAAATCCTCCTTTAATTTAAATAGTTATGATAAATTAGCATGGAACGTGAAAAGTGGAAAGGGAAAAATAGGGGTTCGTGTTTTGGGGCTGGGGAAAAGAGTAGTTAGGCAACAGGCAATAGGGAATAGGCAATGGGCAACAGGNNNCAACAGGATTTAGCTTTGATCTTTTTATGCTGACGGCTGATCCCGAAGGCTTTCGGGACTGACAGCTTCTTAGCTATGACCATGCGCAATATTAAGATTACCATTGAATATGACGGGACCCGTTACTACGGCTGGCAGATACAGCGGGAAACACCGACCGTGCAGCAGGTACTGCGGGACACCATCTCCATGGTGCTCAACCGGCCGGTTACGCTGCATGGCTCGGGCAGGACCGATGCCGGCGTGCATGCCCTGGGGCAGGTCGCAAATTTCAGAACAGATAATTCCATGGCTGTAGAGGCGCTGCGCACGGCGCTGAACAGGCTGATACCGGCGGACATAGTGATTAAAGATATTGCGGAAGTCGATCTTTCATTTCACGCGCGCGTTAAAGCCCGAAGCCGCACCTACTGGTATCTTATATGGAACTGCCCGCAGCGGGCAGCATTTCTCCAGCGCTACGCATGGCACATACCGTCACCACTTGATATCGCGGCAATGAGGCAGGCTGCCGGGTGCCTGGTGGGCATGCAGGATTTCGCGTCATTCCAGGGAGCGGACCGGGAAAACGGGCATGCGGTGCGGGAAGTGAACAGCGTTCATTTTAAAAAAATTAGAAAGCATCTTATACTATTTTCAATTACGGGCAGTGCTTTTGTGAAGCACATGGTGAGAAATATAGTGGGGACACTGGTGGACGTGGGGAAAGGAAAAATAAGCGCAGATGATTTCAGAAATATTTTAAATCAGAAAGACCGGACGCGTGCCGGGATAACCGCCCCGCCTCAGGGGCTGTTTTTGAAAAAAGTGCGCTATTAACCAGAACGCAGAGTTTGAACTGTCTCGTGACCATGGCTCGTAGTTACTTTTGGAGTAACTTTTGTCTGTCTTCTGAATATCTGGTGTCTGTTTTCTGCTATTGATAGGAACTCGCTTTCAGATGAAGGACGTATAGACCGTTGATGATAGTGTGTCAATAAAAAGTCCGCGGCACGATATGGGCAAGGTTTATCCGGGCAAAAATCTGCGATGCGATTAAAAGTATTCTCACTGATAAGACAAACAACCATGCTGCATTTTACAAATCAAAATCCTAAGCCTTTCAAGCTTAGGATTAAAAATCTGGTACACTGTCCAGCTTAGCTAAGCTACACTTTCCCAATTAGATAAAAAAACGTCTGATTATCACTTTGTGGAATGAGACCGATTCGAAGATTCCAATTTATTTCGTTTTACCTTATTTTGTATTTTAGAAACTTCTAATTTGAACATCGTCCCATGTTCTCTATCAGAGGTAAATGACACTTTGCCATTCAGGTATCTTTCGGCCAGCAATTTCATACTATAGGTCCCAACCCCCCTCCCTATCCCCTTTGTTGAAAATGAGCGCTGAAATATTTGCAGCTGCGCGCTTTTTGGAATGAACGCCTTATTCCGGACCCAAAACTCTACCTTGTTTCCCTGTTTTCTACAGCCACAAGTGACGGTTTCGCCGGTCTTTGAGGCCTCAAGAGCATTCTTTATCATGTTACTTAACACCCTTGTCATAAGCCTCGGGTCGGTCGTAAACTTGACGTCAACCGAGCCTTTATCCACTTCAATCTTTTTATCCTTCGCCTCCGGATGAAACCCATAGGAAATCGCCACTTCACCAAGAATCTCCAGCGAAGAGGCCTTTATGGGAGTAATCTTTAGCTCGTCATTTTCGGCGGCAAGAAGTTCCTGCTGGGAGACGATTTCGTCAATGAGCCTCTTTGTCGATAAATACATTGTCGTCGAAAATTTCTTGATAGCCGCTTTATTACCTTCTTTCGCGAAAGAGGCAAAGTTCCATATGATACTGGCGGTGTTCAGGACATCGTGAAAGAATATGCGTTCCAGAAGCCGGCGCCTCTTTTCATGGGAAAGATCGAAGACTGCGAAGATGATATATTGTTTGCCGGAGATAATAATCGGGTCCGCGGTCACGGCGAACTCGTAGGCATGCCCGTCCGCGTCGATTATCCTGCACTCGCGCGTCTCTTTATCGCCCTTCTGTGCGGTGAGGATGGCGTTGACAGCGCCACATTCCGCGCAAAATATAGTCGTGCCGCATCCAGCTTCGGCCTCACCCGAATGAACACACCTTAAGGCCTCACCAGGACGCTTGCCATAGATTGCATATGGATTCTTAATGTTAAAGAGCTTATTAAAATATTCGTTCGTAAAGATAATTTGGCGATTTTCGTTGAGCATCACCACAATGCCTTGAAAAGCATCAAACATCGATTTTGTTACGGGAGACTTTAGATAGAACTCCTCGATCACCTTGGCCTCTTTGTCTATCTCTTTTTTGCTTTTTCTTTCCGGAGATGCGAACTCTGTTTTCATAGGTTTACATTCCTTTGCACATCAAATCGGTGACAGTTGTAAATGCTCAGTAATTAGGTAACTCTTTTGGTATAATATTCAGTAACCAAAAAAGGTCCCTGATGAAGTATGCAGACATCGTCGTAGTTAAGCGCTGGATCCCCATCCTTCAGGAGTATGAGCAAACCAAGGCAAAAGTCACACCCCGCGTCCCTAATTACCTCTGCAATGATGATTAACGGCCCAGCGCCAGGCGCGCGGCAAGAAACAACGGCAGTCCCGCGTCAAGTATCTTCTGCTGGGCGGCGGCTATATCATATTCCACGCGGATGAGGCAATACTTTTTTGTTTCCGTGTCATACAGGCCGTAGGAGGCGAGGGGATTGCCGTCCCGCGGCTGGCCCACACTGCCGATGTTTATAATATAGCGGCAATCATCCTGAAGGTTAATGGCAGGGTTGTCCGCTTCTGAAAGCGCCCCGCTTTTATCCTGGATGAAAATGGCCGGATGGTGGGAGTGGCCGACAAAACAGAGCGGTTCCTTGAAGCTGTTAAAACTGATGCCGGCCTCCGAGAGCAGGAAGATGTAA
>JAPLIX010000444.1 GCA_026388865.1 Pseudomonadota bacterium
GCAGCGTTATATTTACATTACATCCCCGGGCAATGAGCTCCTTTACTGCCGTCGCACCCTGCGGGGTGCCGGGAACCTTTACCATGATATTGGGCATAGTGATCTCGGAAAGAATGGCCAGAGCTTCGGCAATGCTCTTTTCAATTTCAAAGGCATGCTGCGGGTTCAGCTCGATAGATACAAAACCATCCTCCCCTGCTGTTTTCTCAAAGACCGGCAGCAGAAGCCGGCCTGCCTCCCTGATGTCATCGATGGTTATCCGGTGGTATATTGCCGGCGCATCGCTTCCTGCCCGGGCCAGGGCGCCGATCTGTTCATCGTAGTCAAAGCTTTTGCTCACTGCTCTCATGAAGATGGTGGGATTTGAGGTGATGCCGCATACGCCGTCTTCATCAATAAATCTCCGGATAGTGCCGTCATGCAGCTCCTGTCTCTGGATATTATCCAGCCAGAGGCTCTGGCCGCAGGCTTTCAGTTGCTGGGTTCTGGTTGTCATTTCCCGCCTCGCTTTCTATGCATTGAGATTGTGTAACCACACGTAACACAGATGATACGAGTTGATAGCAGGCTGTTGAAAAACACCCATCTGCTTCGTTGCGCTCATCCTTCGTCATTGCGACGTACGGTAAAGTACGCCTCATTCCTCTTGATTTCGCGCGCCTTGCATCCGGATGTTTTTGACCAGCCTGGGAGAAAACTACTTTTTCAACAACCTGATAGAGTTCAGGAGTTGCGGGTTTGGGAGTTTTTAACTCCTGAACTCACCGACTCCCTGACTCATAAAATCCCTGTTTTCTGTTGCTGTGCCTGTCACCTGAGCGGCAGCCGGACCCGGAAAACCGTCCAGTTTTTCTCCAGGCTGCTTTCAAATTCGACCTGCCCGTTATGCATCACCGTAAACAGCTTTACAATGGCAAGGCCCTGGCCGCCGGTACCCTCTTTGCCTGCCAGGGTATGCTGATCATTAAAAATTTTCCCCTGAATATCGGGAGGTATTGCACCCGTATTACCGATCTCAATAACCGCATGGCCGTCATGGACACAGGTGGCGACCAGCAGGCGTCCCTGCTTGAGCTCAGCAAGTTTCTTCTGCGCATTGTTCAGCAGGTTGCCCGCAATCCTGCCGACCTTCTTGCGGTCCGCGGTAATAAAGAGATCTCCGACGAGGTGCGTCACTACTTCCACCTGGGGAGGGAAATAAGACGTCTCCAGGCGTTCCAGCAGAATCTGATTAAGGTTAATGGTCTCCATCTGGGCAAAGGGAATATTGTCGGTAACAATATCCTCTACCGCCAGCATGCTTTTTGAGAGTTTTTTATACATCTCATTCAGCTCTTCCGGCGTCGCGTCAGGGGACCGGAGCTTCTTGGTGTAGAGCCGGGCAAGGGCGCTTAGAGAGAGCATCTGGTTGAAAGAATCATGGCGCTCCTGGGCTCGGAGTGATGCCTGAATACACACCTCAATATCCTGGATGAGCGAGTTGCAGAAGAATATATCTTCTTCCTCAAGGGGCGTTGATTCATCGCCGTCGAGCACCAGGACATGCGTTACCCGATCTTTCTCGTCTTTTAACGGGACAAAGTAGACGTTCTTGATTTTTTTATCGATATAGAGCGTATAGCTCGCCTTCATGCGCTCATCATCGCGGGCGTTTTCTATGAGCAGGGTCGCGCCGGTGTCGCAAACCTCGCGAAATGCGGGATGCTCGGCAAAAGAAAGCATGACCCCGTAGCCGTGAGCTGCCGGCTCTACCGGGTAGCCGGCTATGAGGATGGCCAGCGCATCGCCCCGGGCATCTTTTTCAATGGCAAAGAGGGAGCAGCGTTTAACCTGTATGATTTCGGCAATCTTGGCCACCAGGAAGCTCAGCACCTGATCAAGTGATTCGGTGCGCTTCAGGATCTGCAGCAGTGCCCGGCGGCTTTGCCGCAGGATGTTGGCCTTTTTCTGGAGCTCGAAGCGCCGCTTCTGTGCCAGCACATAGCTGAATCTTCCCACCACGCTGTGAATCAGATTAATCTGCTGCGGGGGAAAGCTGCGGTCCTGTTCCTTATAATATATCTGCAGGGTGCCGATGAGCACCTCCTTTTTTTCCGTTCCGTCATAATCAGTGAGAAGAATCGGCAGCGCCAGCATTGAATTGATACCCAGAGAGAGCAGCCGGTCCTTTTCCGCGTACAGGGGCTCGGCGCTCAGATCCCGCACGTAGTAATAGGATTTGGTTTTAATGATCTGGCCCGCGATGGAGTGCTCATAGGGGATTGCGCCGGTTCTTTCACCTCCCCAGTTATAACTGCCGCTGGCAACCATGACATTTTTTATCGGATCATAGGTGCGGCAGGTGGCGCACTCGCCATTAGTCAGCTTGGTAATGTCATGGCACAGGATGGTGAGCAGCTCATCGCCGGTAATCTCGGGGGAGATGTTCATAATACTGTCTGATATCTTTATTGCCCGCTGCACATCTATCCAGGGATTCTCAAGCATAAATTCCATGCGCTGAATGTCCTCCTGAGAAAGCAGCAGCAGCATGGTTCTGGTCTTCTCATCTTCCAGCAGCCGCAGGATCTCAGGATGTTCCTGGAGAAATTTTTCGCTGTGCTCAGGGCTAGTCACGTGATTCATGGCAGGATGTTATCACCAGTTATGATTACTAGCTACTATATAATAAAAACCGGAACAAAAATCAACAGGGAGAAAAAAGCCCCGAATCCGAGGGGATTCGGGGCTTGTAAAATCGCGGGAATTTAAAAAAGAGCCAGCACTGTTAATACTGCAGCGCTGCAAAAGCATCTACCAGTCCGTAACCATACTCGTCGTCTCTTCCCGGCGTCCCGAGGTCCTCTGCACTGTTAATGAGTGCGTCTCTGATCTGCTGGGGGCCCCAGGCCGGGTGTTTTGCCTTGATGAGCGCCGCAACTCCTGACACATGGGGGGTGGCCATGGAGGTGCCGCTCAGAAAATAATAGCCCCAGCCAAAAGCAAAAAATCTGAAGCCGAAGAATTCACGAAAGGTCTCCTGCAATACGCCGCCGTTCTTCAGGCCATCGCCATCCGGGTCCTGGGAAGTAACCCCGCCGGGAGCCACCAGGGCAAGCTCCGGCCCGTAGTTGGAATAGAAGGCGCGCTTCTTGGTATAATCTACCGCGCCCACCGCGATAACATTGTCAAATGCGGCAGGGTAACCAACTTCTCCAATACCGTCATTCCCTGATGCTGCAATAATCGTAACGCCATGGTTGTTAACCGCGTCATCTATGGCCTCTTTGAGGAGCGTATAATCATACGGCTGCCCGGTCTGCGGGTCATTCTTCGGCCCGCCGAGGCTCAGGTTGATGATGTCCGCGTTTTGCGCGGCCCAGTCAATACCATCAATAATCCAGTTCAGGTACGTGTCCGTGCCTCTCAGAAAAACTTTTACCGGCAGGATGGTGGCATCGTAGGCCACTCCCGCAACGCCGATACCGTTGTTGGTTTCCTGGCCAATGGTTCCTGCCACGTGGGTTCCGTGGCAGTTCTGATCAAAGGATGATCCCTCGATACCAAGGATCGCGTTGTAGCCCTTGAGGAGCCTGTTGCCAAAGCCGTCAGCATTGAGATAACGGCTGGTATTGACGCCGGTATCAACAACCGCCACGGTAACATCGGCCCCGGTGCTTATGTCCCACGCAGACTCCATGTTAATAAGGGGAAGGTTCCACTGCTCTTTATAGTACGGGTCATTTGGTGTGGAGTAGAGGTGCATGACATAATTCGGTGTGGCACGCTCAACTGCAGGATCTTTCAGCAGCTGCGTGACCTTTGCGGCAACCGTGCCTTCGGGAACTTGCACCACGGCAAAGCGCCGGGTGAATGAGTGACTGACGTTCAGTGCGCCAAAGCTGCGCAGCTTGGTAGCCTGCGCCTGATCTGCAACCCCCTTCTTAAACTTGACCAGTATTTCTCCCGGCGCCCAGGGCTGGCCGGTGATTTCTGCTGCATAGAGCGGTACGCCGGCAGCGCATCCCAGTATCAAGACTGTCAGCAGGCATAACAAGGTCTTTTTCATATGCATTTCCTCTTATTATAGTTTTGCTTGTCCCGTGCGTTTAATTGACATAGCATAATTATAAACAGGCGTCGAGGCCAAAACGTTTCCTGAAATTATGGTACCCTTGAGATAATCATGGAAATGGTAGTGTGAAGTGTTATAAAATCAAAAAAATGCGAGCTGGAAGTAGGTAAGGAGTTACAATGCGGAAGCTTTGTAACTTTTAAACTCCTTTGCTCCTTAGCTCATAAGGCCACCTCTAAAAATGTCATTCCCGTGAAAACGGGAATCTATAACCAATTGTAATTACTGGACTCCCGCCTTCGCGGGAGTGACAGATTGGGAATTATTAGAGGTCTCCACAAACTTTATCTGCTCTGAGGTTAATATTATTACTGCCGGGAGGCTGGTATGAACAGAATGCTGGCGGGCATTATATCTGATACACACGATAACCGTACCAACATTGTCCGGGCGGTTGAGCTGTTTAACCGCAAAGGGGTCTCGCTGGTGATTCATGGCGGGGACATGGTCGCGCCGTTCACCGCCCTTGATTTCAGGGCGCTCAATTGCCCCATGGAAATGGTCTTCGGCAACAATGATGGTGAGCGCATCGGCCTGGTCAATAGCTTCAGGGATATCGGGAACCTGTTGCCCGGCCCCCGGACGTTTTCGTTTCAGGGAAAGAAATTTCTTTTGATGCATGAGCCGGGGTGCCTGGATGACGTCGCCGGCGCCGCCGGCGTGGATGTTATCGTCTACGGCCACACCCATGAAGTTGACGTGCGTCTGGGCCATCCGCTGGTTATTAACCCCGGGGAAGCCGGCGGCTGGCTGACGGGAAAAGCAACCATGGCGCTGCTGGATCTGGAGACAATGACGGTGGAAATAGTGTCGCTTGACAGCTGAAGAGGATTTTTTACATGAACTATGTACCCTATTCCATAAAACAGAGCTTTATGGTCAGGCTGCCGCAGGGAGAAGACCTGCTCGCTGCAGTCGCCGCAGTGGTGAAAGAGACGGGTGTCAGGCTTGGTGTCTTTTCAGTAATCGGGGCTGTCAGCGCTGCAGCCTTTGGCTACTATGACCAGAAAAGAAGGCAGTATCAAACAATCATCCGCAAAGGCGAATTTGAGATTGTGACCGGCAGCGGCAATGTGACCCTTAAAGACGGCAGCCCCTTTGTCCATGCCCACATTCTGTTTGCTGATGAGGAAGGAAACTCTTTCGGCGGGCACCTCATGTCAGACACCTTTATTTTTGCCGCCGAGCTGTGCCTGCAGGAACTTGAAGGCGAGCCGCTGGTCCGGCAGCACGATGACACGACCGGGCTGTTTCTATGGAAATAGCGGGGTACTATTTTGATAGACAAAAGAAAGCAGGACTTTCCCCAAATCTTAGTGGCTTGCGTCACGACCCCGGCGGCGTGCGTATCATGCACGGGGCAGGCAGATTCCAGAGGCTTCGACGCAGGGCAATGCAATGGGGTCTGGCAGGAGAGAATTCGCAAGGCACCTGCCGTTCCACGAAGATTAAGCGGTTGTGTTGTGGCTAAAAAACCCCCGTGCGCTCATAGTAATGACATCAATATAAATTTTGGGGAAAGTCCTGGAGATGAAGAGGGTCCTGCGGTGTGGAATTTATCTGTAGTGGATAGGAAAAGCCCCGTTCCAGCTGCAAGAATTTAACGTATGAACAAAAAAGAAGTCGCCGCAATACTGGAAGAAATCGCCACGCTCCTTGATCTGAAGGGAGAAAACCCCTTCAAGTCCCGCGCCTATTCCGCAGGGGCCCGGGCAGTGGAGTCACTTGATGAGGACCTGCACGCCGTCATTGCTGAAAACCGCCTCAGAGATATCAAGGGAATCGGCGCGGGGCTGGCGCAGAAAATTTCCGAACTCATGCACACCGGGCACCTTGCCTATTATGAAGAGCTGAAAAAAGAGATCCCTGAAAGTCTCAGGGACATGCTCAGGATTTCGGGACTTGGCCCGAAAAAAATCAAAGTACTGCATGAGCAACTGGGCATCAACACTATCGGCGAACTGGAGTATGCCTGTAATGAAAACCGCCTCATTGACCTGCCGGGCTTCGGCGGGAAATCACAGGAAAAAGTGCTGCAGGGAATTTCCTTCCTGAGAAAATATCAGAACCAGTTCCTCTACAGTACCGCACTGGAGGCGGCTCAGCCCATCCTCGATAAACTCTCAGACGTGCGGCAGGTCAAAAGGATAAGCCTTGCCGGGAGCATCCGGCGCAGGAAGGAGATCGTAAAGGATATTGACCTGGTGGTGAGCACCGGGAACAGCGGCCCGGTTATGGATTTCTTCACCACCCTTTCCACGGTTGAAACCATCATTGCCCGGGGTGATACCAAGTCAAGCATCATCACTGCTGCCGGCATCCAGGTTGACCTGAGAACCGTTACTGATAGAGAATTTCCCTTTGCCCTGCACCATTTTACCGGCAGCAAGGAGCACAATATTGCGATGCGCGGCCGTGCCATTGAGATGGGCATGAAGATGAACGAGTACGGCTTGTTTAAGGGTGAAAAGCTGGTGCCCTGTAAAGACGAGGAGGAGATATTTAACACCCTGAAGCTTGATTACATCCCGCCGGAGCTGAGGGAAGACCGGGGAGAAATTGAAGCAGCAGAAAAGCACTGTCTGCCGCGGCTGGTTGAGGAAAAAAACATCCGGGGCACCTTCCATGCCCACACCACGCACAGCGACGGCACCTGCAGCCTGCAGGAGCTCATCACAGAAGCGCAGCAGCTTGGCTACAGCTATCTGGGCATTACCGAGCACAGCCAGAGCGTCTCTTATGCCCGGGGCCTTAAGCCGGACCAGCTGCAGGAGCTGTTCAGGGAAATTGACGCAATCAATAAAAAGCTCAAAGGCTTCCGGGTGTTCAAAGGCACGGAGGCTGATATCCTTGCGGACGGCGCCATTGATTATGACGCTGAACTGTTAGCGCTCTGCGATTTTGTGA
>JAPLIX010000002.1 GCA_026388865.1 Pseudomonadota bacterium
CACCCGGTTGTGGGATTTATAGAGCATTGTTTCATCCCTGTGCATGATGCCGGACATGACCATGAACATTTCATGGGCCATGGTGCCGATGGGCGTCAGGCCGTATTTGAAGGCTAATGAGACATTGGAGGTCCCGATAAAACTGGTCTGCGGCAGCTCTGCGCAGAGCCTGCTCACCACCAGATCGTGCCACTCGCGGGAGAACCGCCGCCGCGTGCCGAAATCAGAAAAGCTGATGAGCGGGTTTGCCTTCACCAGGGAAATCTTTCGGTCCAGCCGCTGCAACCCTTCGGCAAATACCTCTCTCTTTCCGTTGTAGTGAAAGCGCGCGAGCAGCGAGCGGTAATAGAGCTCATTCAGAACGGATAAAATAAATATCTCCCAGTAGATTGCCGCGCTCCAGTTACCGGCAACGCTGACATCAAAGTTGAGCGCTCGCTAAAAAGCTGCTTACCTGAACCCTGCAGGCCGCGCAGGTACGCGGCCTCATTGTCAGTGAGACGCAAGCCCCGGACATGGTCGAGCTCCCTGCGGAAATCTTCCTCATGTATATGGTGGGCGAGGAAAACATTGGCGGTGCGGTTCTTGAATGAATACTTCACCGGGACATCCGGGTACTTTTCAAAAATGAGCTGCCCCATGGTGAGCTTGTAGAAATCAGTGTCAAACACTGAGGTAATGATATAGTCAGTATTTGCAGATAGTTCCCGGCTGGTTGTCTTTTTGCCGGCATCTGAAGCTGTCATTGGCAATATCCCTGCGGTGCCCGCCCTATTGTAAAATTTAACCACAGAGTTCAATAGCTGCCAGCTATCAGCGTTCAGCCGTCAGCATTCAAATACATGTCCAGACTTTCTGAGCTCAGGATTAATCTTGCATCCCTGCTGAGTACACAGAGCATCTCTCAGTGGCCTCTGTGGTTTCTTCCTGGTGACTGTTTAGTATCCTCTTAGCATGTCTGCCGGGAGATGTAAAATCAATTGCAGGATTGCTTACGGTAAAACAAGATGATTGCAAAGATTTGCAAGGTGAGGTATATTCTTTCTAGTTTAGGAGTGCGGAGTTAAGGAGTTTAAGAGTTTAGGGATACAGGAGTTGTGAAGTTGAGGAGTCGTGGAGCTTAACGTTTTCTCTTAGCAGAAAATTTAAATCTCCGCGGTAGAATTTTAATTTAAATTTACAGGAGGTTTTATTGTATGGCAATTATTGATTTTGGCGGTGTGAAAGAAAATATTGTGACGCGGAAAGAGTTTCCCATGGCAAAGGCACGCAGCATTCTCAGGAATGAGACCATTGCGGTCATCGGGTACGGCGTGCAGGGACCCGCGCAGTCGCTGAACATGCTGGATAACGGGTTCAACGTGATCGTCGGCCAGTCGAAGGCCTTCAAGAAGGACTGGGACCGCGCGGTTGCCGACGGCTGGAAGCCCGGCAAAACCCTGTTTGATATCGAGGAGGCTGCGAAGCGCGGCACCATTATCGAGATGCTGGTATCTGACGCTGCCCAGCGGACAATCTGGCCGGTTATCAAAAAGCAGCTCACCCCGGGCAAGGCGCTGTTCTTCTCCCACGGCTTCTCCATCGTGTATAAA
>JAPLIX010000530.1 GCA_026388865.1 Pseudomonadota bacterium
GTAAGTTTTAAACTAAACAACCTGTGACCATGGCCACCCCTGGGGTGGCTCACAACCATCAAGCCCCCCGCATTGCGGGGGCGTTATGACTATGAATTTTTACAACCAAGGAGGGACACATAAAACATGAAAAGTATTATTCCTTTTTATTTATTCAACTCATAATATTTAACTTTAAAGGAGAATAATATGAATAATAAACGTGCCTACTCAATAGTGATTGCGACAGCATTGTTTTTAATACTATATGGGTTGACCATGTTAACGAACAAAAAAGCCGAATGTTCAACCTGCCTACAACCAGCTGTACAATGTGGCGAAAATTTGGCGCATGGGTGCGGCGTCATTTGTGAAAAGGGATGTTACTCCACTCCAGCGTCCTGCAACGGCCTCAACCCATTTTATACACCGGTTAATGGTAGCTGTGTTTGTGTTTCATCAACTACTGATGGACCAGAGTACCGTTCTTGCGAGACATTCATTCAAAGGGGTACTTGCCCTGATGGTTCATTAATTTATGGCTGTGAAATAGCTTGCCGCTGGAGTTGGCCACAGTGTACTGAGCCATATTGCAAACAAACAATTTTTCCTGGTGACCCAGTTGATGCCCAATGCTGGTGTGTTGATTGGCCCACCAATATTGAATTACAAACATTTGTGGCAGAAGCTGGGGTAAGTGTTGTCACTTTATTTTGGGAGACAGGTAGTGAAATCGACAATGCCGGATTCAATATCTATCGTTCCGAATCTGAAAACGGCAACTACAGCAAAATAAACTCATCTCTAATTCCCGCTCAAGGCTCCTCAACACAAGGCGCTTCCTATGAATTTACTGATACTAATGTGAAGAACAGAACAACTCATTTCTACAAACTGGAAGATATAGACCTGAATGGCACTGCCACAATGCATGGTCCTGTGAGTGCAACACCGAGGTTGATATTCGGGATATTAGGGAAATAGCAAACAAGAAAATCAAAAACCTTATTTTAAAGAGCGGAGTCAGCAATTAACTGGCTCCGCTTTTTTGCTTCGATATGTAGTGGCCACTGATTGCTCATAAAATTGCAGCTTACTGATAGCAAGTGCGCATCCACTTCTGTTCAAGCAATGCTACACTATATTAAGTAAGCAGCACTATTATCAGATTAAATTTAAAACTTGTTTTTGCTATTGGAATATTGAATCTAAATTATCAAAATTGAATTAATCGTTTTTGTTATTGATAGCATTTTTTTCTTTGTGCCACTGTACCTTCAGCTTTTTACCTCCTCCTTTCTCTTGCATAAAATAATCATTTGAATCGCTAAGCTAGTATGTTATTTGAAAAGTATGACAAAGGATTTTAAGAACAGAAGACATTCACGAAATAAATTCAGGGATCATGATTCCGAGCGCGCAGCCCGTAAATACGCTGAAAACTTTGTGCCCCGCGCGGACCGCAAGCTGAGAAAGTTTTTCTCGGAAATAGGGATTCCTGAGCAAAGCGCCTTTGTGGCTGATGATTTTCAGGTCGAGGCAATTGAAAAGATAAGAACCACGGATGTCATAGTGAGCGCGCCGACCGGAAGCGGCAAGACCTGGATTGCTGTTCAGGCCATGAAGGAAATGCTGTCCTTAGGGAAGCGCTCCTGGTATGCCTCTCCGCTCAAAGCTCTTTCCAATTCAAAATACCAGGAATTCAGCGAAGAATTCGGCGCGGACCATGTGGGGATACTGACTGGTGACCGGAAAGAGAACACCGATGCCAGGATTGTCGTGGGTACTACCGAGATACTGCGCAACCATCTCTATGATTCGATGCATACCGGTGAAGATTTCCCGGCTGATCTCGTGGTGTTGGATGAGGCGCATTATCTGGGCGACATCGACCGCGGCGTGGTATGGGAAGAGGTTATGATTTACCTGCCGCGCAGGGTGCGGCTTCTGCTTCTATCAGCTACCATTCAGAATGACCGCGAAATAGCCCAATGGCTCTCGGTTATCAGAAAAAGCCGCTGCAGCGTGGTGCATCATGAAAAGCGCACCGTTCCCATCTACCCACTCTATCTTTTTCCCACCGGCGAGATTGTTCCGCTATCAGGGCTTGACGGCATATCACCCAAGATACGGGATTTTTTAGTGCACTCCCCGGGAGACCGTTTCCGCAGGGGATCGCAGCGGCTTCCCTTTGGCAGGATACTTGATGCCATGGAAGAGTTCAATCTGCTGCCCGCGATATTTTTTCTCAAATCGCGCGAGGACTGTAACAACGCGGTTTTCACCTGCGCTCACCGGCAGATGCGTCTTAAACGCAGGAAGCAGCTTGAGGAGCGTATCTCCGGGCTGATTGAAGAATACCCTTTTCTGGAGAACCATCCCCAGCTTTCCTGGATACTGGAGCATGGGGTAGGGGCCCACCACGGCGGGCAGCTCCCCCACTGGAAGATTGTTGTTGAGAAGCTGATGAATGAA
>JAPLIX010000064.1 GCA_026388865.1 Pseudomonadota bacterium
TTATGCTGCCCACGGCTCAAAATCAATCCCTTTACAGCGAGCAGACATAAGCTTCTGCCAGCAACCACCAGTATTTTTTTATTGTGTTCAGGAATATATTTTTCATGGAAATACTTTACATCTAAAGTTTTGTCCATTTATGCTTCAAATGTATGGTAATGTCAAGACATTTTTATAACAGCCCATACAGCCAACGTCGTTAAATTCCACTTTCTAGCAGGATATTTTTTTTAATAATTTTACTATAAAAACTTATTTCAACTATTGACATAAGAATTTTTCTGAAGTATTACTTTGGGAGTGATATTTTTATACAATTTCAAACCCCAAAAACCTGAACCAACAAAAAAGGAGGAACGTATGCAGAAAAAATTATTATTTCTTTGCCTCGTGCTGTGTGTCGCAGCGTTTACAGCATGCGAATGCAAACAGGTTGTGAAACAGGAACCACCGCCGCCCGCTCCGGCCCCGGCCCCGGTTGAAGAGAAGATCGTTCTGAACGGCATTCGTTTCGACTTTAATAAGGCTGTGATCAAACCGGAATTCGTCCCTGTGCTCGATGAGGCAGTGGCAGTCCTGCAGAAACACCCCGGTAAAAAGGTCACCATCGAAGGCAACACCGATGCAATCGGCTCCGATGCCTACAACATGAAACTCGGCCAGAGAAGAGCAGACTCCGTCAAGAAGTATCTCGTCGAGAAGGGCATTGCAGCAGACACGCTGACCACCGAGAGCTTCGGCGAATCAAAACCGGTTGCCGACAACAAGACCAAGGAAGGCCGGGCAATGAACCGCCGCGTGGAATTCAAGGTCGCTGAGTAACGCAGAGTCTCCATGAAGAAAGTTTTTTTGATTGCCCTGCTCCTCTGCTGTTCAACGGCCTTTGCCGCTGAAGACTCCAAGGTGGAACAAAGCTTTAAAGACTTCTGCAAGAACTGGGTGCAGATATTGAAGAAGAATAAACCCGGTCAGGTATTCTGTAAAGAATCCAAAGAAGGCTACATAGCGGAATATGCCACCATGGGCGATGAGCATGACACGGCAATCAAAAAAACAACCAACAAGAAGACTCCGTTTGTCGGTATATTGAAATACCGCGAAAAAGTATTTAAATGTTCAGCAGCAACCCGTGAAAGGGCCATTGCCGGCCCTTTCAGGGTTGCATCTGAGCGTAACGTGACTGAACTCTTCATCTACCAGAACGGCGAGTGGCAGTGGTAAATGTCCCCGCACACCTATCCCCCTGCATCACATAAATTTACCATCAATATCATACTGCTTATCTTACTCATCGCTTCTTTAAACACCCCTGTCTGTTTTTCTCAAACAGCATCACCCGTTTCTCCTGGCATCGATAAATGTAATGAGCTGGCCCGCAACAGGACTGACATGGTAAAATACCGTGAGGCCATAACCTGCTACGAGCAGTCATTTGCGGCAGCGCCCCGGGAAGATACGGCCGTGCGCCTCGGGAAAAGCTATTACTGGCTCGGTTCGCATTCTGCCGAGAATGTCCAGACAGAGCTGTTTCAAAAGGGAATTGACTGGTCAAAGAAGGCCATTGCACTGAATCCGAAAGGCGCCGGCGGCCATTTCTGGCTGGGAGTTAATGACGGCAAGTATGGCGAGTCGCGCGGTATTCTTAAAAGCCTCTTCCTGGTAGGACCCATTAAAGAAGAGATGCAGCAGGTTATCGCCATTGACCCGGCTTACGAGCATGGCGGGGCCTACCGGGTGCTTGGCCGCATGTTTTACAAGCTGCCGGGCTTTGCCGGCGGCGGTGTTGACAAATCAATTACCAATCTCAAGAAGTCTCTAGAATATGCGCCAAATGTCTCCACCACGCATGTCTTCCTTGCTGAATCATATATCAAGCAGAAAGACTACCAGGGCGCGAAGAACGAGCTTAACTTTGTCATGAA
>JAPLIX010000461.1 GCA_026388865.1 Pseudomonadota bacterium
GGAAAAAGGGGAGCTGCATCCCCTGAATCCCGCTGACCGAACTTTTCCCTTTGTGTCCTGCAACCGTACCAGCCCGGACTTCGTTCAGAAAGGAGAGCCGATGACACTAAAAATTAACATTGAAAATGGTAACAGCCTCCCTCTCTCGACGCGGGGCGGATATAATGATACCAATGGCCATCCCTTCCTTTGGCGGAATGATTTTCCAGGTATCAACGATGCTTATCGTCCCAGTGCTCTATTGTGCAGCCAAAGAATATGCATTGAAGCGCAGGGAAACCGGGGCCGGGGTATAACGCGGGGATATTGTCAAACGTTTTATGCTCTCTGAGAATTTCCCTGCGGCTGTTGTCGATTATCACGCTTAAGGATGCAGGCAGCCAGCTGATGGCATTACATAAATCAGTGCCGGGATTGCTGTCCGGCTGCTTAAATTTTAAGCAATATGCTTGGCGCCCCGTTCTAACGCGCACACAAAATATTTTACACAGGGTTTATAACAAGTTTTCCACAGGCGCTGTGGAAAACCCGACAGCCGGCAGTGCCGGCAGCTTGTGTTGAGATCTTCTCGCAGTTCTCCGGCAGCAGGAAAAAATTCGCCCTCTTTTTTATTGCCTTCTTATTTCAATTTCACTATAGTTAAAAAAACTCAGTCAGGGCTTCCGTTTGCACTCCACAACAACTCAAACGTATTACAGGTAACGGCCGATGAAATTCTTCTTAAAAATTCTCTTTCTGTTCGTCGCCATCAGTTCCTTCTCCAATCTATCCGCTTCCGCAGCACCGGCGCCGGCTGCTGCTCCAATGTTTCAGGTCAATGCCCGGTCAGCGCTGCTCATCAACGGCCTGACCGGGAAAGTTATTTTTGAGCAGAACGCGGATGATAAGATCCCGCCCGCCAGCCTGATCAAAATCATGACCCTCTATCTCATCTATGATGCCATTGACAGCGGCAACGCCAAAAGTACGGACATGGTTACCATCAGCCAGAGGGCCTGGAAGTTCGGCGGCTCGCAGATGTATCTTGAGGTCGGCATGCAGGTGCCGGTCTCGGACATTATCAAGGGCATTGCCGTGGTCTCGGGAAATGATGCCTGCGTGGCAGCAGCCGAGCACCTTTCCGGCACGGAAGAGGTGTTTGTCGCTAAGATGCAGAAAAAGGCTGCTGAGCTCGGGATGACCAGCAGCCTTTTTAAAAACTGCCACGGCCTTCCGGTGGACGGGCAGTACACCACCGCCCGCGACATGGCGACCCTTGCCTATAATTATCTTACGCATCATCCCCATGCTACGGACATGCACAGCATCAAGGAATTTACCTTTAACAACATCACCCAGCAGAACAGAAACAAACTGCTGTGGCGTGACGCAAGCGTGGACGGGTTAAAGACCGGGTGGATCAGGGAGTCTGGCTATCATCTCATCGCCACCGCACACAAGGATAATGACCGGTACATCGCGGTTGTGATGGGCGCAAAGAACCATACCATCCGCGAGGAGGAAGCCCTGAAGCTGCTTAACTACGGCTTCAGAAATTTCAAAACCAGCGAGCTGGTGCAAAAGGGAAAGCCCGTGGCAGCGCTGCCGGTGTGGAATGGAACCGAAGAAGAAGTGACGCTGGCAGCTGTCGAATCATCGTTTGTGACCGCTCCCCGCGATCAGGCCGGTGCCGTGCAGATTCAGCAGGATGTGCCTGCAGGTATTTTTGCCCCGGTGGCAAAAGACCAGAAAATCGGCTCCCTCAAGATCATGGTTGACGGGAAGCCCTATGCCACCATCACTCTGGCAGCCCTGGCAGCTGTAGATAAGGCCGGTTTATTGAAACGCTCGGTGCAGACCCTCGGGCGCTCCTTTACTGCCGCGCCTTACTGGGGTATTATTGCGGTTGTCCTGATCGTCATCCTGTTCTTTGTCGGCGTATCCAGAACAAAAGGGAGCGGAGGCAAAAAGAAGAAAGATAATTCTCTGGTCTCATAATATTCCGGCACTGCCGCAGGAGAATGCGTGCGCCAGAAATCAGGATCATAATAAGATTAAATAGTGCCCGCACCTCTGTAATCTGTCTAATGTGTTCTGACTATGAAAATCGCCGCCATAATTCCTGCCCGCTATGAATCAACGCGCTTCAGAGGAAAAGCCCTTGCCCCCATCTGCGGCAAGCCCATGATCCAGTGGGTGTATGACGCGGCCCGGCACTGCGATTTCATTGATCAGGTCTTTATCGCCACTGATAATGAGCAGATACGCGCTGCTGCGGAAGCCTTCGGCGCATGCGTCTGCATGACCGCTGCCACTCACGCGACCGGCACGGACCGGGTTGCAGAGGCGGCAGAGAGCCTGGACACCCATATTGTTATCAACCTCCAGGGCGATGAGCCATTGATTGAACCGGAGGCAATACGGCAGGCAGTAACCCCGCTCCTAAAGGACAGCTCAATAGTCCTGGGAACCCTTAAAACCAGGATAACGGATGAGCGCGACCTGGGGAATCCCCATGTGGTCAAGGTAGTGACCGATGTCAGTGACTGCGCCCTCTATTTTTCCCGGTCTCCTATTCCGTTTATGAACAATACGAACAGCGCAGCGGCCGCGTACCGGCATATCGGCCTGTATGTTTTCAGGAAAGATTTCCTGCGCACCTTTACCCGGCTGCCGCAGACAGCGCTTGAGCAGAGTGAGAATTTAGAGCAGCTCCGGGCGCTTGAACACGGGTATCGCATCAAGGTCACCACCACCAGCTATCAGCCAATTGGCGTGGACACACCGGATGATATCATCCGGGTTGAAAATATGCTGAAGAATAAAAAGTAAACCACAGAGGCCACAGAGCAATTCTCAGTGACCTCTTAAAAAATTTCTAAAGCTGTTGGTTCTTAAAAATGCTACCAGGCTGTTGAAGCATATAAGAACTGAATCATCGAGGATATAAAAGCTTAAAACGCGAGAAGACACAGAGGAAGCAACAATAAAAACTGATTCTTACTGAATCATATTATTCCCTCGGTGTTCTCTGTGGTTAATATTTGTAACCAGGAGTCTCTTGATGAAACCAAAATTTATCTTTATAACCGGCGGCGTGCTGTCTTCCCTGGGCAAGGGTCTCGCTGCGGCATCAATCGGGGCCCTTCTTGAATGCCGGGGGCTGCGGGTTACCTTCCAGAAACTTGATCCCTATATCAATGTTGACCCGGGAACCATGAACCCGTTCCAGCACGGCGAGGTCTATGTCACTGACGACGGAGCGGAAACAGACCTTGATCTCGGTCACTATGAGCGTTTCTCCTCTGCCCGGATGGGGAAAAAGAATAATTACACGACCGGGCAGATATACGATTCGGTTATAGCGAAAGAGCGACGCGGTGATTACCTCGGAGCGACCGTGCAGGTTATTCCCCACATCACGGATGCAATAAAGGATAGAATCCGCCAGGTGGCGGACAGCGCGGATGTGGCAATCATTGAAATCGGCGGCACCGTGGGCGATATTGAATCCCTGCCGTTTCTGGAAGCCATCCGCCAGTTCAAGAACGACGCGGGAAAGGAAAATGTTCTCTATATCCACTTGACCCTGGTGCCCTATATTCCCACTGCCGGCCAGCTCAAGACCAAGCCCACCCAGCACAGCGTCAAGGAGCTGCTGCAGATCGGGATCCAGCCGGATATCCTTTTATGCCGCACCGACCGGATGTTGACAACGGACATAAAAGACAAGATCGCGCTTTTCTGCAACATCGGCAAAGACTGCGTTATAACCGCTAAAGACGTGGCGTCAATCTATGAAGTGCCGCTGGTCTTTCACCAGGAAGGGCTTGATGAAAAGATCGTTGAAACACTTAACATCTGGACGCGCGAGCCGCGGCTTGAAGCATGGGAAGAGATAGCGCGCACGGTTAAGAACCCCACCCAGGAGGCGACCATCGCCATTGTCGGAAAATACGTGCATCTGGTGGACTCCTACAAAAGCCTCAATGAGGCGCTCATCCATGGCGGCATTGCCAACCACGCGCGGGTAAACCTCAAATTTGTTGATTCAGAGAATTTTGAAAAGAATGATTCCTTTGACATGTTCAATATGGTCGACGGCATACTGGTGCCCGGCGGGTTCGGCAACCGGGGCATCGAGGGAAAAATAAAAGTAATACGCCATGCTCGTGAGAATAAAATTCCCTTCTTCGGCATCTGCCTCGGAATGCAGTTGGCGGTGATAGAATTTGCCCGGCATGTCTGCGGCTTGGATAGCGCCCATAGCTCAGAGTTTAACCGGGAAACTCCTGACCCGATTATCTGCCTGCTCAAGGAGTGGTATGACTTCCAGAAAAAAAGCATCCAGCGCAGGGATGAAGCCTCAGAGCTGGGCGGCACCATGCGGCTGGGAGAATATCCCTGCGATATCAGGGATAAGACGTTTGCGTTTGAGGCATACCGGCAGCCAAGCATATTTGAGCGTCACCGCCACCGCTATGAGTTTAACAACCAGTACCGCGAGCAGCTGGTAAAGAACGGTATGATTGTGAGCGGTATCTGCCCGGACGCCGATCTGGTGGAAATTGTGGAGCTCCCGGCGCACCCCTGGTTTCTTGGATGCCAGTTTCACCCGGAATTCAAATCCCGCCCCATGGACCCGCACCCCCTGTTTAAGGCGTTCATAAAGGCAAGCTTGCAGAGAAAAAACATGCTGTAGTGTTCGGAGATTCATCTTATGACCGAAGAAACCTATCTTGAGCGAACCAACCTTTTGTTTGACCGGGCAGTACAGACCATAAACTGCTCCCGCAGCAATAAAGACCAGCTGAAGGCCGGCATTGTCGACATGCTCAGAAAGCCGCAGCGCATCCATCATGCGCGCTTCCCGGTTAAGATGGACAATGATGAAGTGCGCATGTTTGAAGGCTGGCGGGTGCAGCACTCTCTTGACAAGGCTCCCACCAAAGGCGGCCTCAGGCTCTCTCCTAATGTCAGCCTTGAAGAGCTCTCAGCCCTTGCCTTCTGGATGACCTGGAAGAATGTCATCGCCGCTATGCCGTTTACCGGCGCCAAAGAGATACTGATTTTAATACAGGAGAAGATAAACAACCATGCAGGGCGGGATAGAGTATGTACTCGTGGGACTTGCGGCCATAGCCGGCGGTGCGGTTAACGCGCTTGCAGGCGGCGGCACGCTCATCACCTTTCCCATGCTCACCGCAGTGGGCATCCCGGCCGTGGCTGCCAACGTGACCAATACCGTGGCGCTGTGTCCCGGCTACCTGGGGGCGACTATCGCGCAGATGAAGGATCTTCGCGGGCAGGGGCCCCGGCTGTGGCTTCTCATTCCTGCAAGCGTGCTGGGCGGAATTATTGGCGGTGTCCTGCTCCTGAAAACAGGCGAGCAGCTGTTCCGCGCACTGGTGCCGTTCCTGATTCTTTTCGCCACCGGCCTGATAGCTTTTCAGGACCCTTTGCGTACCCGGATTATGCGTCGCGTCGGGCAGACGACAGAGCCGGCGGCTGCACGCGGGGCATGGATAGTGCTGCCGGTTGTTCCGGCGGCTATGTACGGCGGATATTTCGGTGCCGGGGTAAGCGTCATGGTGCTGGCAGTGCTTGGTCTGGTGCTGGATGACACGCTGGTACGGCTTAACGCCCTGAAGCAGGCCGTGGCGTTCAGCATCAACATTGCAGCAGCCATCTTTTTCCTTTTTTCGGGACAGGTCGTTTGGGCGGCAGCCGCGGTGATGGCTGTGGGCGCAATGATAGGCGGCGTCCTGGGCGGTAGATTAGCAGGGAGAATCTCATCAATCCTGCTGCGCAGGATCGTTGTCACCATTGGTGTTGTGGTATCCCTGATATACTTTCTGCGTTAACAGGCTGTGACCGATCCTTCGCATTGCTGCGGAGGGTGCTAAAACAACTTTTTCAAAAAAAGGAGGCAGCACGCCCCCCCCTTGCTATTTCTTAGCCCTTGCCGAGCGAGTGACTATACGTGAAGCAGTCTTTTTCTGCAGCCGGTTTGCAGTAATATAAAGATTAAATTTTATTCCGCAGTCCACCATCCGCAGTTAGCGCTTTATTTCTGCCCGGTCACCACCGGCAGCTCTGCAATACTGGACCACTCATTAAAGCCGCCGTCATAATTTCTTACTTTGAAGCAGCTCAGCATATATTTGAGAACAAAATAGGTATGAGCTGACATCTGTCCCTGGCCGCAGTAAACAATTATGTTCTTATCAGGGGTGACGCCTATTTTTTCGTAGGCCTGCTTCAGCTCTTCCTTGCTCTTCAGCGTGCCGTCGGCCTTCAGATCATCTCCCCAGAAATGATGCACGGCGCCCTTGATATGGCCTTTTCGTTTCCAGAACCCTTTCTCGCCGGTGTAAAATTCGAGCGGCCGCACATCCACGATAACCGAGCTGTTATTTTCCGCGGCGGCCTTCACTGCGCGCAGCGGCGCCCGCCACTGTTCGTGGAGATTAAAAATGCTATATGCTGCCGCCCTGGCTCGCGGATAGTCCTGTGTGACAACCGGGCGTTTTTCCTGCTGCCATTTACTAAAGCCGCCGTCAAGCATGCCGCTGAAGCTCTGTCCGAGGTAATCAAGCGCCCAGATCAGGTACGCAGCTTTATAGTCGCTCTGCTCGCCGTAAACAACAACCTTCATCATTCTGCTGACGCCCATTTTCCCCAGCATTATCTCAAGGGCCTCCGGGGGCATGAGTTTCACGGGAACGCCGCGGTCACTTAACCGCAGCGCTTCCGGATTGATATAGACAGCCCCGGGAATATGCGCCTGCCAGTAATCAGTTACTTTCTCCCGGATATCAATAATCCGGATATCCAGCCTTTTCATATTCGCACTGAGCCATTCGGTGGTTATTATATGAGGATGGGTTTCCTCGGCAATCGCGTTCCACACAAATGACAGGGTAAAGATTAAAAATAGTGCAGCAACAACGATGCGGTTCCGGTTTACCGTTCTGGTGTTTCTCATGCATTCCTCCTGGTTAGATTTCATTGTTGAATTTTAAGCATCCGGTTAATTATTTTATTATGTACTATCTAATTCAAATAAGAGTCAAATATATTCTTACCTACTGCGGGGGACCTGTAAAGCTTTTTATCATACCCCCGACAGCGGCAGGACGGACTATCAAGGGAACTGCGGGATCGTTCCCCCGGGAAATAACAAAAGATTAGTCTCGAAGCATTTAAGAGCTAATCCCTTTCTTTATTTAGTGCCGGTGCCTGATGACTGCCGCAGAGAGTTTAAAACGGGCGTCCCTGTTTTGCTCCCTTATTTGCGAATCTCTATAAATTGCGGGAGTTTGATTTCGGTAGACAGAGGCGCTGTAGTTATTTCATAGTCCTCTTTATGGTTGATTGAATCCTGATACGGCCCCATTATTTTACTCAGACACTCATCACCAAACGTCTGGAAATGCCGGCAGTTCTGAGTAATTTCATCCATCAATTGGCCAAATATTTCATCAGGATTTGACAGCATTAAATCTTTTTTCATACCTGCAAAAATTATCGCATCACTGAGTGAATAAATACAATTTCCTATGGAAGGAGTTAAAAATATCTTCAAATCATTTTCTTCTATTTCCTCTAAGTTCTTAATCCCGTCTCCAACCATTTTATACTCATAGTGGAAGCCCAGTTTATTGCGGATTATTAGAATGTTATTTTTTCTGCCAAAATATTTTCTTATTTCAAATAAACTATCCGTTGCCTGATTTCCCAGGCTCTTATCAATTTTGAGTGAAAGTGCACTCTCCACATAACCAGAGTTAATGATATTCCAGCCCTCATACAATTTACTTGCTAATGACCGTATGAAAAAGAAAAGTTGAGAAATTTTCGCTTTCTGTTCAACTTCGGTTTCCCATTTTAAATTTGATGTAGCCAGGAAGCATCTGTATAAAATATTTATTTCATTCAAGATTTCCCCAAATTGAATAAAAAATATTCTCTCTTTTTCTTCCATGGTCTTAATAATTTTTCTCGGAATTTTAAGTCCTGTAAATTTCACCGTCCTGCATCTCCTTGTAAAGTTTGTTTACTATTGTTTGGATGTATTCTTTATCTATACTGCTCCACCCCGCAATTCCACCTCGGGGTTGCCTCCGGAGTCATCGAACCCCCCGGCAGGTTCCTCAGGTCACGAACCTGCTTGTCGTCCATTGTTGCAGAAGCCTGAATCCTGGCAAGTGCGGCGAGTGCTGCAACAGAACAGTCAGGGAGTAATCCTTTCTCAAGCATAGCAAACAATGGAAAAAACTCCAACACAAACAGACAAGAAACAAAGGCAAATGTTTCACAAAAGAAGGCATCCATACTTAAGGTGGGTATCGGTGGTCAAAGCATCATATGTCACATTTAGTTTAACACTTTGCGTCTAAAATGGGCTCCCGATTCTATTTATGTTGTCCATAAGGGACGGGTGATTGATGTGAGCAAGAGCAGGCTCTGGGCAAGCGGGCTGCACATGAACCGGCACCATGCAGGCAATGACCTTTCCGCGGACATTCAGGCGGCCCCGCACGCTCCGGATGTCTTAGACCGGTATCCCCCAGGTTGGGGTCTTACAGCAGCCGCAGGCACAGAGACAGATGCCGCAGCTGCTGGCCCTGCTTCTGAAAAAGTTCCCCATGCTCAAGCGCCATCCCCATCCCATGACGTTTCCGATTGAGAAGGAGTAGAAGAGGCTTCTGACGCGATACCGTGCCGTATTGGCAGGAGCGGATGTATCCGCGAAATTTATTATAATAAAAACAGATCCGGCACCAATACAGGCCTTGACGGTTTTAACGTATATGTGTATTATGATGTGTATAAGGAGGTGTGTATATGCGAACCAATATAGTGCTCGATGAAAAACTCGTGAAAGAAGCGTTTAAATATTCTCCGGCTAAGACCAAGAAGGAGCTCATTTCCATAGCACTGAAGGAATTTGTGGAAAACCGGCGACGCATGAATCTCCTTGATCTGGCAGGGAAAATAGAATTTGCCGAGGGATACGATTATAAAAAATTGCGGAAGAGCACATGATACTTGTTGATACGTCAGTGCTGATCAGTTTTTTAAAAGGCATCGACAATAAGCCAACCAGAAAATTCAAAAGGATGCTTAAGCAGAAAGTCCCCTTTGGCATCACGTCTTTTATATATCAGGAAGTTCTTCAGGGAGCAAAATCAGAACAGGAATACTCGCTGCTTAAAACCTACTTTGAAACACAGCATTTTATACACCCGCTGCATCCTGTTGAAACGTTTGCGCATGCAGCCAGAATATATGTTGAGTGCAGGAAAAAGGGGATAACAATTCGCAGCAGCATTGATTGCCTCATAGCCCAGATAGCTATTGAGCACGATCTGTTGCTGCTGCATAACGATAGTGATTTTGCCGCCATCGCCAGAGTTGTGGGCCTGAAAATTTATTGAGTAACTTCACGTATTCTATTCTCCCCGACAGTTTGGTCAAACCGATCCTCGTTGTTTCTGCCGGAAAAACCAGAAGGGATTAGCCAGGCTGACCTATTTCATACCTCGCAAATCCCGTCCCGCTCAGGCGGGATAGGCGGGCAGCTTAACTAATCTCTTTTTTATTTATTGTCGGTGCATGATGACTGCCGGAGAGTGGTCTAAAAAGGGCCTTGACCATATTTTTTTTGCTTCTTTGAATCCGGCGGTAGAAAGCTCTCGCCAGTAACCACTTTTTTCCCTGATTTAGCCTCTAATTCCAGTCGTGCTTTTTTTGCAATGCCGCCGCCTTTTTTGCCGGCATCCTTATTTTCATCCATTCCGGTAGCCTTACTGCTTTCGGCTATCTGCCGGGTGGAAAGCTCGGCAAGAGCGGTAAAAATCAGCTCGGCCTCACTCATGTGATCGCGCAGGTTTTGTGTTTTCAAACCCTTTATATTTTTATGCTCTTGTACCGTTACCTCCGACCATTCTTGATGGATAATGTTGGTCAGAATCGCGTATTCCTCTTCTTTTTTTATTTCATAGAGGGCAAGCAGAAAGTCGCGGTAAAAAGAATAAAACTTGTTCTTGCCCTTTTTCTCTTTGCACTCTTTAAGCTTATCCTGCAGGTAGTTTTTATTGTTATCCAGAAATCCTTTTTTCTGAATAAAATAACAAAACATCATGCGATTTAACATCAGCGAGGCATACCAGTCCATATTAAGCTGGTCGTCTATACCTTCTATGAATTTTAAAAATGCTGTATGCTCTTTCTTAAAACTTTCATAAAATTTCTTTGTAACACGTTCGTTATTCTGCTGGAAATTTTCCGCAACCCGTTTGGTGACATCAATGATAGTGACCTTTTCTTCTTCGTCTAATGTGAAAAACAAACCGCTTGCTCGCTGATAGAGGAGTTCCGGGTCCTGGGATATGCTGTAGCGAGTTTCGCTGATTTTTGTCGGACTGCCGGCTTTACGCACCGCCAACTGCCAGACCTGTTCACGCTTTTGCTCATTGATAAAAATAATGAGATGCTCCTGAAAAAGTTTGGTCACTTTACCTTCAATTTTCTTGCGCGTTGCCGAATCGGGAATATTTTTGCCGGAGGGCGGTTCGCAGATAAATATCCTGAAACCGCTCTTTTCCGCAATTCCGGCAAGATTGAAAGAAGCATCATCAACTATAACCGGCTGTTTCGTGCGGTCATTGTTCCAGCCCATTTCGTTAAAAAGCTCTCTGAGCTGAAATGCCTTGATGTATGTGGAAAACTCAACTTTAGTAATCGCCATGTTTTACTCTCCGTTCCTGATACCCATGGAGCAGATAATCTGCGGCAGACGGTTTGTCTGTTCTTCATTATCGGTAATACACAATTTATCGTCGTCCCGAAGTGATACCACGAGGTTTGCGAGGATATCATCCGATATGCCCGCTTTGAGCTGGCGATTCAGTGTATCCCGTGCAAATTCTTTCAGCGGATATTTGAAAATATCATCTACGGCTTTTTTCATCTCTTCGGTGACAAACAATGTCCCTTCGTTTTCTTTAAAGTAACGGTCAAGGCGCATATAGACCCGGTACTTGACTCCGGTCTTTTTACCGAGCGAGCTTCCTGCTGTTATATCTTCTTTGCTGATGATATCTACCGCGGTTTTCACAATCTTGTGATGGTCGGGCAATTTATAGAGCGGCTTTGTGTATTTGTTGCATTCCGCCGCTTTGAGTATGGTAAGCTGAGACTGGGTAATCATTTT